>JANYDZ010000735.1 GCA_025363375.1 Hyphomicrobiales bacterium | reverse complement strand
CGCGACGACCATGGCGCTGCGTGTCGCCATGCGCGCCGCCCTGCGCAGCATGAACGCGCGCCGGCGCCCGGCTTCGCGCGGCCTGCACAAGGCCATGGCCATGGGCTCCGGCGCCATCGGCGGCGCCTTCGGCTTTTCCGCTTTGCCGGTGGAATTGCCGGCCTCCACCCTGCTCATGCTGCGCTCCATCGCCGATATCGCGCGCGCCGAAGGCGAGGACCTCGAAACTCCGGAAACCAGCCTCGCCTGCCTGCAGGTGTTTGCTCTCGGCGGCCGCTCCCCCGACGACGACAATCTCGAAAGTTCATATTTCGCCATCCGCGCCGCGCTCGCGCAGACCGTCTCGGAAGCCGCCAGATACATGCTGCAAAAAGGCGTCGTCGACGAGAGCGCGCCCATCCTCGTCAAATTGATCGCGTTGATCGCCGGACGCTTCGGCATTGTCGTCTCGCAGAAAATGGCGGCGCAAATGGTGCCGGTGATCGGCGCGGTCGGCGGCGCGGCCGTGAACTACGCCTTCATCGACCATTTCCAGTCGATCGCGCGCGGCCACTTTACCGTGCGGCGTCTGGAGCGCGTCTACGGCGCCGATGTCGTACAAGCCGAATACGAGAAGTTGCGGATGAAGGATGTGAGCCCGAAAAAATAGCCCGCCTTGCGCACGGCGCTCGCCCTGGGCTATCGAAAGCGGCGGCAATCGAACGTTGGAGGGAAATATGGCGGCCCCGCTGAAAAAGACCAAGGTCGAACTCAACAACGCCGTCTTTTCCCTGCCCGATATCGTCGCCAGGGCCGAGGGCTACTTTGAACAGGAGGGCCTCGATGTCGAACTCGTGCTGCCACAGAAACGCAAGGCGAGCATTGAAGCGGCGGGCGCCGCTCTGACCGACCATACCGCGATCCAGTCCTTCCTCTGGCATGAAGGCATCGAGAAGGGCGAGTTCTCCGTCTATCACGCCTGTGAATGGGGCCAGATGCGCCGCACGCAGGACACGCGGACAGGCGCGAAAGTCATCACCAAGCGCGCCGCCGTCTCGACGCAGGCGATCATCGTGCGCCCGGAATCGCCCTACAACGCGCCGCAGGATTTGCGCGGCGTCGAAGTCGCGGTGAATTTTCACGCGGGCTCGCATTACATCACGTTGGGCATGCTCTCGGGCTTCATGGCGAAAGATGAAGTGAAAGTCGTCCACATCGGCGTGCCCAACCAGCGTTTTAAAGCCGTTGTGGAAGGCCGCATTCAGGCCGCCGCTGTCATGGAGCCGTGGATTTCGCTGGCGGAGAAGATGGGCTTCAAGGTGATTTGCGAGGCCTTTTACAACGGCCTCGAGGTCGCGGACGCCAGCGTTGACGCAGAGATTTTCTCGGCGCTGCACCGCGCCCACAGAAAGGCCGTCGACAAAATCAACAAGGACATCCGCCCCTGGCTCCATCACCTCGTCGCGGAAGTGCCTGTCGGCTACGCGGCGTTCGGCGCGGATGACCTGCGCCTGCCGCGTCTGCGCTACAATTACCCGGAGCCCTACGCGGCGGAAGAATTCCGGCGCACCCGCGATTGGATGGTCGAATGGGGCCTCATCAACAAGGAAAGCACTTTCGACAAGCTTGTCGACGCGCGCGTCGTCGCGTGATTCACATGTTCCGGCTGGAGAGCAATATATGACGAACAACAACACCCCGTCGCGCCGCAGGGTTCTTGCGACGGGCGCGGCGGCGGGTCTTGCTTTGCCGGCGCCGCGCGTCTATGCGGCGGACAAGATACGCGTCGCCAAGGCGATCTCTTCATCCTTTCCCTTCGCGGGCGTCGATCTTGGCGCGCAGATCGGCGCATGGGCGGCCGAAGGACTTGAAGTTGAAATCTCCACCTTCCAGGGCGACGGCCGCATGCAGCAGGCCTTTGCCGCCAACAGCATTGATTTTGGCGTCGGCTCCGGCCCCGGCATGGGCTACGCGGCCAAGGGCGTGCCCGCACACGCGGTCGCCGCGCTCGCGATGGAGCCGCGCAACATGGCGCTCGTCGTGCTCAACAACGGGCCGATCAAATCGCTCGACGATCTCAAGGGCAAGCGTATCGGCGTGACCACCGCCGGCGCGCTCACCGACTGGCTGGCGAGGCGCATGGCCGCCGGCAAGGGGTGGGGCGGCGACGGGGTCGAGGTCGTGCCCCTCGGCGACATGCGCTCGCGCCTCGCAGCCATGCGATCGGGCGAATTGCAGGCCAGCGTGAACTCGATTGAAGAGGGCCTGAACCTGCAAGCCAACGGCGAGGGCAAGGTGCTTGCGACTTTCGGCGACGCGGTGCCTGACTTCCACACCCATGTGATTTTCGCGCATGATTCCGTGATTAAAGCCAATCCGGAACTGGTGAGGCGTTTTCTGCGCGCCTGGTTCAAGACGGCGGCCTATATGCGCGACAACCGCGCCGCGACCGTCGCCTCCGTGGCGAAGACCATGAACCTGCCGGAAAAGGTGATCGACGCCGCCTATGAGGACGAGATCAGGATGCTGTCTTTCGACGGCGCGTTTTCGCCCAAAGCCCTCGAGGTCATTCGCTCTTCGCTGAAGGACCTCGGCATTGTCGACGCCGCGCCCGAGGTCTCGCAGATGTACGCGCCGGGTTTCGCGACGGTTAAAAACTAACGCGCGAAAATTCGCGTCTGGAGACAGTCATGATTGACGCCACGAGGCGTGTCCTTTGGGGCCTGGGCTTATGCGTCCTCGCCGCCCCGGCCCTCGCAGACCCGGTCGAAGACTTCTACAAGGGCAAGACCCTTGAGATGATCATCCCGGCTTCCGCCGGCGGCGATTATGACATTCGCGGGCGGTTGCTGGCGCGCCACCTGCCCCGCTTCATTCCGGGCAAGCCGACCATAGTCCCGCGCAACATGCCGGGCGGCCTCGGCGTCGCCGCCGCCAACTACATGATGAAGTCAGCGCCGAAGGACGGCGCGGTTCTGCAAATCATTTTTCAGAACATGCCCTCGCTGCAAGCCATTGGCACGCAGGGCGCCGATTTCGACGTGCGCAAATTCGGCTGGATCGGCAACACCACGAATTCGCCGAATGTCATTACCGCGTGGCACGCGACGGGGATCAAGACCATTCAGGACGCGATGGAACGCGAACTCGTTGTCGGCGCGCCCGGCGTCGCCTCCACCTCCTATTTTTATCCCGCCGCGTTGAACCAGCTCGCCGGAACAAAATTTAAAATCGTCACCGGCTATCCCGGCGGCAACGACGTCAACCTCGCCATGGAAAAAGGCGAAGTCGGCGGGCGCGGCTCCAACTCGTGGGCGTCGTGGAAGAGCGGTCATCCGCATTGGATCGCCGAGAAGAAAATCTACAATCTCGTGCAGATCGCGCTGGAGCGCGCGTCTGATTTGCCCGACGTGCCCCTGATGCTGGAGCTCGCGAAGAACGAGGAGGACAAGCAGGTGCTGACCTTCCTCTCCGCCGACATGGGGATTTCCCGCGCCTTCACCACGACGCCCGACGCGCCCGCCGACAGGCTTGCGGCGCTGCGACACGCCTTCGATCAATTGATGAGGGACCCCGAGTTTCTGGCGGAAGCCGAGCGCTCGAAGATGGATATCTCGCCATCGTCGGGCGACGCAGCGCAAAAGGTGGCGGAATCCATGCTCGCCAACACGCAGCGCGTGTTGCAGCGTTCCAAAGCCATCATGGAGAGCGGCGGCAAATGAGCAACGCGGCGTTCACGCTCGAAACCAGCGACATTTCCTTCACAGGCGACAACCTCAGCCGTCCCGAATGCGTTCTGGCGCAACAGGACGGCACGCTGTGGATTTCCGACAATCGCGGCGGCGTGACGAAACGCGCGCCCGACGGGACGCAAACCATCATCGGAAAAATCCCCGGCGTGCCCAACGGCTTGGCCATGGACCGCAAGGGCGATCTCTATGTCGCGAATATGGAGACCTGCACGCTCGATCGCCTCACCCGCGACGGCCGCCACGAAACGCTTTTTGACGAGACGCCGGGCGCGGTGAATTTCGCTTATTGCGATCCCCACAAGGCCCGCGTCTGGGTCACCGTCTCGACGCTTTCGCGCCCTATTGGCGAGGCCGCGCGCCATCCCAGGCCCGACGGGTCCGTGCTTCTGTATGAAAACGGCAGGGCCCGCTGCGTGGCGTCGAGCATCTGCTTTGCCAATGAAGTGCGCGTCGATGCCGCCGGCGAATGGCTCTATGTCGCGGAAACCGCCAAGGGCCGCGTGCTGCGCTACCGCATCGCCGCCGACGGCGCGCTCTCGTCGCGCGAGGTCTTCGGCCCCGCGAAACTGCGCGACGACGCCGTCATTGACGGCATCGCCTTCGACGCAGCGGGCAATCTCTGGATCACCGAGCTGACCCGCAATTCCATCTGGCTGATCACCCCGGAAGGACGTCGCCATCTCGTCTTCGAGGACCCGCCAGGCGCCGTGCTGCAATGGCCGACGAGCATCGCCTTTGGCGGGCCCGATTTGCGCACGGCCTATCTGGGTTCGCTCACGATGAAAAAGCTCGCGACTTTTCGCGTGCCCGAGCCCGGCGCGGCGATGGTTCATTGGAAAGTGTGAGGGCAAATCGAGGAACCTGCGCGCCGGCATTGATCGACCGCGGCGCTCAGCCCTACGGCCTTACCGGCACAAACCGATCCACATACATCAACTTGCGTTCCGGCTCCGCCTGGAGAATGCCCAGCTCCACGAACGACTTGCTGATCTTGTCGAGCGCGGCGGGATTGAAGACGCCGTCTTCCGACAGCATCTTGAACTGTCCGTCCATGGCTTTGGCGATAATGGATTCGGGGTAGCGCATGGCCGCGGCGCCTTCCTTGATAATGAACTCGGGATGCGCCTTCATATAGGCGACGGTCGCGAACCAGCCCTTCAGAAAGCGCGCGACAAGATCAGGATTTTTCTCAATATGTTCGGTGCGCGCGAAAGCGATATGCGCGTGAAAATCCTTCACGAGATCGCCGAAGTAGAGGAGAATGCGCCCTTCCTTCTCCGCTTCATAGGTGAGCGAGGTCTCCACCGTCGTCACGGACGCGTCGAGATCGCCGCCTTTCAAGGCGACAAACTGCGTGCGGATCGTGCCCAGCGGCAGATCGACGATGCCATTCGAGCCCCAGCCTTTCTGCCGCGAGAGTTCGCGCACCAGCCATTGGGTGACCGAGCCTTCGGTGGTGACGCCGACCTTCGCGCCCTTCAGATCTTCGCTGGTCTTCAGCCGCGAGTCCGGCCGCACCATCAGCACGAAACTGTAGGGCGGCCCGGCGACCGCCGCGACGGCGACAGCCGGCACGCCCTTGGAATGATAGGCCATTCCCGGCCCCGAACCGAAACCAAAATCGACGGAGGCGGATGTCAGCGCTTGCTGCATGTTGGCGTCGCCGGCGAATTCCACGCGCTCGGGCTCGATCCCGTATTTCCGCCAGGTGCCGGCCTTCGTGCCGGCGTCGATAAAAGTCCAGAGCAGCGCCAGGCCCGAAGTGCCGATCTTGACCTTGTCGGCGGCGCGGGCGGGAAACACCGCGAGCGCCGCAAGCAGGCCCAGTGTAAAAACACGCTTGAACGGTCGCATGACTTCCCTCTGGCTTTCAATTTGCTTGTGACCAAAGTGTCATTCCGCCATGGCGCGTGCAAGCGGCGCGGCGCAAGGCTAGGATCGACGACAAAGGGAGTTCACCATGCGCAAGACCCTGCCCGCCTTCGCCCTCGCCCTCGCCTGCATCCCCTTGGGCAACGCCGCCGCGCAAAACCCGCGTGGTCCCGATGAAGCGCTCTTCCGCTCGATCTACAAGGAACTCGTCGAGATCAACACGACCGATTCCATCGGCGACACGGTCGTCGCCGCCAACGCCATGGCCAAACGGCTGATCGACGCGGGCCTGCCCGCCGCCGACGTGCAGGTGCTCTCGTCTGGACCGCGCAAGGGCAATCTCGTCGCGCGTCTGCGCGGCACGGGCGCGAAGAAACCGCTTTTGCTCGTCGCGCACATGGATGTCGTCGAGGCCAGGCGCGAGGATTGGGACTTTGATCCCTTCAAGCTGCAGGAAATCGACGGCTTTTTTCGCGGCCGCGGAGCGGTGGACGACAAGGCGATGGCCTCGATCTTCGTCGCCAATCTTGTTCGCTACAGCAAAGAGGGCCTCAGGCCCGGGCGCGACATCATTCTGGCGTTGACCTCGGACGAGGAATTGTCCGATTCCGTTCACGACGGCATGCGCTGGCTGATCGAAAATCATCGCGGCCTCATCGACGCCGAATTCGCGCTGAACGAAGGCGGCGCGGGCACTCTGCGCAACGGCAAGCCCGTCAGCGCCAACATCCAGCTCGCCGAAAAGGTCTACCGCAGCTTTCGCTTTGAAGTGAAGGACCCCGGCGGCCACAGCGCCTCGCCGCGCCGCGACAACGCCATCACGAAACTTGCCGAAGGGCTCGTAAGGCTCGCCGATTTCGAGTTTCCCGCGCGCCTCAACGCGGTCACCGGCGCCTGGCTCAAGATCATCACGCGGTTCGAAGGACCGCAAATCAAGGCCGCCGTGGAGGCCCTCGAAAAGGGCGACAACCGCCCCGAAACGCTCGCGCCGCTCAAGCAGCGCGCGGCGTGGGACACGCAGATCCGCACCACCTGCGTCGCGACCATGTTGGAAGCCGGCCACGCCGAAAACGCCATGGCGCAAAGCGCGCGCGCCACGGTGAATTGCCGCCTGTTGCCGGATGAGAATCCCGACGAGGTCCATCGCGCGTTGCAACGCGTCGCCGGCGATGAAAAAATCAACGTCGTCCCCATCGGCAACGTCGTGGATTCCCCGGCCTCGCCCCTGTCGCCCATCGTCATGCGGGCGGTCGAGGAAATCAGCGCGGACATGTGGCCGGGCGTGCCGGTCATCCCCACGCAATCCGGCGGTTACACGGACAGCCGCTGGCTGCGCAAGAACGGCGTGCCCGCCTATGGCGTCTCCGGTCTGTTTTCCGAGGAAGGCAAGAGCGGCGTGCACGGACTCAACGAACAGGTGGGCGTGAAGGAGTTGTTTGACTCGAAGGAATTTTTGTATCGGCTCGTGAAGCGGTTGGGATCGTAACAATGGCCGAAATCTCCTTCTCGCGCGAAATCCAGTCGCTCAAACTCGGCGCCGGCTCGACATTCCATGGCGAGGGCATCATCGCCGTCACCAAGGCGCTGCTGCAATCTGGAGTGTCCTATGTCGGCGGCTATCAGGGCGCGCCGGTGGGGCATCTGCTCGACGTGCTGGTCGAGGCCGAAGACGAGATGCAACGTCTCGGCATTCACGTCGAGACGTGCACCAACGAAGCGCCGCGGCAGCCATGCTCGGCGCCTCCATAAACTACCCGCTGCGCGGCGCGGTGACGTGGAAATCCATCGTCGGCACCAATGTCGCCGCCGACGCGCTCTCCAATCTCGCTTC
>JANYDZ010000728.1 GCA_025363375.1 Hyphomicrobiales bacterium | reverse complement strand
AGCACGAGCATGTCGTCGGGCGAGCGGCCGTAGCGGTCGCAGCGGCTTTTCACATTGTCGTAAAAGGTCTTCGCGTTTTTCAAACTCGATTGCGAAGTGAAGGCGATGTCGGAGACGCGCGCCGACAGGTTCATGCCGGGTTCCGAGGAACCCGCCTGAATCGTCACGGGATGGCCCTGCGGCGAGCGCGGCACGGCGGAGGGGCCGCGCACGCTGAAGTGCTTGCCCTTGTGATTGAGGAAATGCGCCTTTGCGGGATCCATGTAGCGGCCCGATTGCTTGTCGCGTGGAAAAGCGTCGTCGTCCCAGCTGTCCCAGATCCCGCGCACGACATCGACGAATTCTTCCGCGCGGTCGTAGCGCTCTCCGTGCGGCGCGTGGGCCTCGCGGCTGAAGTGCAGCGCGTCGTCCTTGTTGCTGCCGGTGACGATGTTCCAGGCGGCGCGGCCGCCGGAAATATGATCGAGCGAAGCCATGGTTCGCGCGAGATTGTAGGGTTCAAGGTAGGTCGTCGACATCGTCGCCGCGAGGCCGAGATTTTTTGTCACGGCGGAGACCGCTGAAAGGATCGGTATGGGGTCCATGCGGTCGATGCGCGCGGTGAGGCTCAGGGTTTCCAGATCATCCGTGCCGGGCGGGCTCGCGGCGTCGGCGATGAACAACATGTGCAGCTTGCCGCGCTCGATGGCGTGCGCGACATCGAACCAGCGCTGGATATTCTGCCCGCCGTCGTTGGTCGAGCCGGGAAGGCGCCAGCCGGCCATATGATAATTGCCGTCGCCGGTGAGAAACAGGGCCAGCTTCATCTGGCGTTTGGCCTTGGCGTTCATGGCGCGTGTTTCCTTTCGCGGTTCAGATTTCGCCGCGTCGGGCGGCGCTGCCAGGATAGTTGAGCCTGGTCGGATCGTAGCGCAACAGGTTCGCGTCAGCGAGGATGGCGATCGTCCTGCCGCGCCACGCGGGCGCCGGATCGGCGGAGACTGCCTGCAAGGCGGTCCCCGGCAGGGCGGCAATCATTCGCATGATCTTTCTCCCAATCGCGGAATTGTCGTCTATCGCGGCTCGAATCCGTAGGATTTCCATACGGCCGCCGCCGGCGCGGACGACAAAAACATTGTCAGCGATTTGTAGACGGCGGGTTGGCTGCTGGTCGCTACGAGGCTCGCCACATATTGCATATAACGTTGATGGGGAGCCGGCAGCGGTCCAGCGTATTCAATGCGCGGATCGAGAAAAATCTGCGCGATGGGCTGAAAGCCGAAATCGGCGCCGCCGGAGGCGACGAAATCGACGAGCGGCCTGGCTGGCGCAAGCAACTTCGTCTTCGCCGCGATGGCGCCCGAAGCGTCCAGCGATTTCAGGAGTTCGGCGACCAGAATGCTCGCTGAACCGCCAAGATTTGGATCGGCGTAGGCGATGGCGCGGGCGTTCGTCAAAGCGCGGAGAAAAGCGTCGGACGCCCCGATGTCGGGTTTGGGATCGCCTTTGCGCACGAAGAGTCCGATGCCGACTTTCGCGACGACGGTCTGGCTGGCCGCGACGGATATTCCTTCCGCGCGCAGGCTTTCGGCTTCCGGCTCGGAGGAGATCACAACGTCGATCTTTTCGCCGCGCCGCGCGCGCGCCGTCAGGCTTCCGGCCGGGCCATAGGCGATCGAGATTTTATGCGCGCTGAATCTTTCGAATTGCGGCAGCAATTCGCGCAACGCGCCTTCGGTCGCCCCCGGCGAGAGAATGGTCAGGTCGGCGGCGCGGCTCCCGCAAACGGAGGCAAACATGGTCAGCGCGAAGAACGCGGCGGCCCGGGCAAAGGAAAGCATTATTTCTCCGTCGATCCATCCAATTGTTCGCCAAAAGCTTCAAAGCCGCCATTGCGCCAGATTGCGCGCGCCAGCGGATCGGACAGGGCCTTCAGATAGGCGGCCGCCTGTTCCGGCGCCGCCGCGTGGACGTGCAAAGCGCCGGCGAATGTAATGTAGGATTGCAGCTCGCGCGGCAACGGACCCGCCAGAGCGACGCCCTTGACCGAAACGATTTCGCTGATGTTGAAGAGGCCGATTTCGGCCTCGCCGCTGGCGATGTTCGCGACGCCTCCGGTGAAGGCGTACATCAGCTTCACCTTGGTTTTGACGGCTTCGTCGATCCCCATCCGTGCGAAAAGGCGCGCGATCTGAACGCCGGCGAAGCCGCCGCCATTCGGGTCCGGATGGGCGATCGAACGCGCGTTCAGCAAAGCGTTGCGCAAACCATCGATTGTCGAGACGTCCGGCGCGGGCGCGCCCGCGCGGATCGCAACGCCAATGCCCACGCGCGCCAGATTGATCCGGGAGCCGGACCGCAATTGTCCCGCCTGCTCAAGTGCGTCGAGCGCCGCGGACGGCATGACGATGACATCCGGCCTGGCGGCGCCCGCAAGTTCATCGCGAATCTGGTTCAGGGTCCCGGCGGTGAACACGACGCGATGTCCCGACGCGGCGGAGAATTTCGCGGCGACGACCTCCTGCAAGGCCGATGTAGCGCCGGAGGTGAAAACGCGCACATCCGCCGCTGGCGATTGGATCGTCGCCACGAACAAGGCGGAAAGGCTCATCGCCGCCATGCCGGCGGCGCGCCCCGCATTTTCCGTGAAAATTGGCATGTCCATAGCCCGCTTTCCGCGTCGTTACTCCTCCGGCACAAACCCCGAAGCCTTTACAATCGGCGCCCATCGTTCAATGTCGCGCTGCATCTGCGCGGCGAATTCGGCCTGCGGCATGAATGTCATTTCATTGCCGAACTTCGCCTGCGCCTCGATCAGTTCGGGCGTCTTGACGGCCTTCTCCAGAGCGGCGCTCAACGCGGTCACAATCGGCGCGGGCACGCCAGCGGGCAGCAGCACGCCGGTCCAGGTGTCCAGCGCTATGTCGAGGCCCTGCTCGCGCATCGTGGGGATATCAGGCATGAAACGCGAGCGCTGAAGGCTTGCGACAGCCAGAATGCGGCACTTGCCGTCCTGCGCCAGCGGCATCGCTTCGCTGCTGGGATTGACGCTGGCGGCGATGTGGCCGCCGATGAGATCCTGCATCGCTGGACCGCCGCCGCGATAATGCACCGGCGCCATGGCGATCTTCGCCGCGTTGGCCACCATAACGCCCACGAAATGCGGGGTGCCGCCGGCGCCGGTCGTCGCGTAGCTCGCCTTGTCGGGATTGGCCCTGCACCAGTCGATGAAGGCTTTCATCGTGATCACCTCCTTTGGCACTGCGGGGCCGATGCTGTAGACGAGCACGGATTTCGTCACCGGCGCGACGGGGATCAGGTCCTTGAGCGGATCGTAGTTCAGCTTCTTGAATATATGCGGATAGAGGGTGACCGGAAAATCCGGCGTGAACAGCATGATGGAGCCGTCCTGCGGCCCGTTCTTGACGACCTCGACGCCAACGCGGCCCGCCGCGCCAACCTTGTTTTCGACGATGACGGAGGGCGCGTAGACGCCGCGCAAACGCTCGCCGAACAGCCGCGCGCTGACATCGGTGCCGCCGCCTGCGGCGAAACCGACGATCATTTGCGCGGGTTTGTTGAGGGTCTGCGCAAAGGCGGGACGCGTGAAGCCGGCGCGGGACGACGCCGCGCCGGCGAGCGCGCCGACGATGGCGTGGCGACGTGTGAACATGCGGATTGCCTCCAGACAGACCGTTTCTTCATGAGGAGTCTTGTGAGTTCGGCGAGCCTCGTCAAGGCCGCCGCCGCCGGAGCCATTGTTTCTCCCGATATCATGTATATCTACTCCCGCGCGCAGCCCCGCGCGGGACTCAAGGCATGACCGACAAGCCGATCCAGCCGACGCCTGAAACACTTCGCGGCAAGCCTGAAACACCTCGCGCCAAGCTTGAAACACCTCGCGCCGAGCCTGAAATCCTGCCGCCCGAGCGCGGCGGGTTCGCGCCCTATGGCGAGGGCGGGCCGCGCATGCATTGGCAAAGCCAGGGCTTTCAACGCATTCACATCGCGCGCATCGGGCCGTTGCGGCTGATGCTGTGGGCGTTTTTCGCCGTCCTGTTCGTGGCGCTGATCCTGTTCCTGTTCGCGGGCGCCTTGCTCATCGCGGTCCCCGTGATCGCCGTGCTGATTGGCGGCTCTCTCGTCGCGGCGCGGTTTCGCGGGCTGTTCCGCCGTTGAGGCGAGTCACCGCTTGGGCGACATCAACGCGTTGTAGCGGGCGATGACGCTTTGCGGCGTCGCAGCAGAACGCGCGAGCAGATCGCGCAGACCCGCGGCGCCGACGGGACTGACATCGAGCCCGAGCTTTTCGGCTTCTTCGATGAAGGCGGAATCCCTGGACATGGCGGCGAAAGCCTTTTCATAGGCCTCTGCGCGTTCGGGCGGCACGCCGGGCGGCGCGGCGAAAGGCAGCGCCATGAAGAAAGGCAGTTCCGCGAAAGCGACAAGCGCGCGCGCCTGTTCGTCCGGCGCGAGTTCGCGTCCAGTTGGCGCGTCGCCAAGTTCCGGCAGGCGCGTGGCGCGGCCGAACTGCGCGAGGGCGCGGACCTGCT
>JANYDZ010000704.1 GCA_025363375.1 Hyphomicrobiales bacterium | reverse complement strand
GGAGCGCGAAGCGCGTAGTGCGGGTTGCCCAAAGGGTAGCGCCCAACTGAAGTCCGCCCGTCGAGCTCTTCAAACGACTGCAATTGGGGTGGGGAGCGGAATGTCGCCTCTTGGGTCGTGATCAGGCCGCGTCAGACACATTCTTGCAATCGTCTGTCGACACGGGTTTCGCGGGCTTCAGAAGTTCATCCGCACTCCGCCGTTGATGGCTTCACCGCGCACATCGCCGCCCCGGTCCAACCGGCCTTCGACGAACGCGCTCCACCGTCCGCTGGCATCGCGCAAGGTCAGCCCCGCATTGTATTGCGCGGTGCTGCGATAGCCGTTGGCGGTGAGCGCGTAGCCGATCACCGTGCCCGCCGCGTCGGCGGAGAGGATCGTCGCGCTCTCCTGGTTCGAGATATTCCGCACCCAGGCCGCGCCCGCATGCGGTTCGATCAGCAGGCGCCCGCCGATCTCGCCGCGCCATGACAGGGTGCCCCCCAGCCGCGCCACTGCGTTGCTGTCATGCCCGGGCGCAAGCCGCGTGAAGGCATCAACCGCGAAGGTATCGATTCTGCTGTCGCTGAAGCTGATCGCGGCGCGCGGGGTCACTGCAAAGCCGCCGCCCAGCGGCAAGCGATAGGACACGGCGGCAGCCCCGGCCCAGGCGCGGCCATGAGTGCGGGTCGCCGCGCTGGTGCCGAACAGCACCGCGTTGCTGACATCGATCCGCCGCCACTCGCGCCGGACATTGCCTTCGATGGTCAAATTGCCGCTGACAAAGCTGCCGTAAATACCCGCGAACGGCACGTCGAGCTTGATCCGGGTGGCGGGCTGGGTCGCATCGGCGGTGTAGACCCCGGTCATCGCGCCGAGATGCGCCGACCAGCCGCCGCCGAGCCAGACATAGTCGATCCCGCCCTGAACCGAGCGGGTATCGAGCCCGAGCCGGTTGGTTGCACTGGCCAGCGTCCCCGAACTGTCGCTGATCCGGCTCGCCAAAGTCTGGTTGAGGCTGCCCGAACTGCCCCTGATCCATAGCCCGAGCTGGTGGCCAGCGTCGTCGCGCCGGGTGACATGGGGCAGCACGCTGTCATCGAGCGAGGCCGAAGCGGTCGCCGCAGCGACGTGCAGCCCGCCCAGCCCAGTGAGCAGCGGGTTGAACGCTTGGATGATCCCGAACTGGGTGGCGTTGGTATTGGACTGACCGAAGCTTTCACGGAACACCCCGGCATCGGCGAAAGACAGCGAGGTAAAGGCTCCGGCGGAAGCGCCGCCCTGCACGGTGATCAGCGGCAGGAACCCACCCGCGAGCCGTCCCTGCGCCAGCCGGTTGACGGTGACCGCGGTGGTGCCGGTCGCAGTGCCGGTGATGGTCAGCGTATCGGCGCGCGCGGTGGCGGTGCTGGCATCGAACAGCAACTGCCCGCCGCGCGCGGCTATGGCCAGCAGGCAATGCTCTGCGAACAGCAGGGCAATGCGATGGGCGCTGCACAGCGATATGATTCTGCGATCATGTCGATGGCGCAATCGATGGGCAACGCAATGCAGGCGGGCAACTTCGTTCCTCCCTCAATACATTGCGAACTGGGATTCGCGCATCTGTGCGCGGCGCGGGCCAAGGCACAACTCGGTTGGATTCCCGCCGTCCAGCAGCATCTGTTCCAGGCAATGGGCGCGGTCAATCAGGCGATCATGATGGACGGGCGGGTTGCCGCCTATCATGCGCTGGCCGGATTGATTCTCGCCGATCAAGGCAATCTGCCAGAGGCGGCGCGCGCGCAGGCCATGGCGGTGTCGCTCAACCCGGCGGACGCTCGAGGATCTCGTCAAGGGCATCAACTGCGTCAGCCTGTTCGCGCTCATTTTCTCGATCGGCATTCTCGTCGACGACGCAATCGTCGTCGTCGAAAACATTGTTCGTCACTGGCAAGTCCGAGGTGAGCGCGGGCTCGTGGAAACAGCCGTGAAGGCGGTCGCGGAGGTTGGCAATCCCACCATCGTAGCGAAAATGACTATTGTCGTCGCGCTGCTGCCGATGATGTTCGTCAGCGGCCTCATGGGCCCATACATGAGCCCGATCCCGGCGAGCGCCTCCATGGCGATGCTGTTTTCATTTTTTGTGGCCGTGACGATCACGCCGTGGCTGCTGCTGAAAACCGCTCGACGGCGTTTCGCGGGACCAACCCCGGCTCGATCCAGCGAGCACGAGGATCCCGGCGTCATGGGCCGCTTCTACAAACGTATTGCGACCCCGCTTCTGTTGGGCCGCAAGCGCTCAAAAATATTCCTGCTCGCCATTGGCGCCTCGATATCTCGGTCGCCCTGCCGAAATCCGCGATGACGCCGGGCGAACGCATTCTTTCGACGCCGCTGCCCGCCGCTACCCGCCGGCGGCAGGGAGCGAATGTCGAACTCGGCGACGTCGTGCGTGTCACGCGCGAGACGGGCTCGTGGCCAATCTTCCGGCACAACGGACGCTTCGCTGAAATGGTGAGCGCGGAGGTGGCGGGCCGTTTCGAGGCGCCGATATACGGGATGCTTGCGGTCGAGGACGAATTGAAAAAGCTTGATTGGGGCAAGGCGGGACCGCCGGTCGTCAAGTATCACGGCCAGCCGCTCGACGATTCCAGACCGACGTTGCTCTGGGATGGCGAATGGGAGGTCACTTACGTGACCTTTCGCGACATGGGCGCGGCCTTCATGATCGTCATCCTCGGCATTTATCCGCTCGTGGTCGCGCAGTTCAGATCATGCAGGCTGCCGCTCGTGATCCTCGTGCCCGTTCCGCTGACGCTTATCGGAATCATTCCTGGACACTGGATGCTTGGCGCTGCTTTCACCGCGACATCGATGATCGGGTTCATCGCGTTGGCGGGCATCATTGTGCGCAACTCGATCCTTCTCGTCGATTTCATCGGGCATCTGCGGGCGGGCGGATTGCCGTTGCGCACAGCGCTGGTCGAAGCAGGCGCAATTCGTTTCAAGCCGATTTTCCTCACCGCCGCCGCGGCCATCATTGGCGCGGCGTTCATCCTGACAGATCCGATTTTTCAGGGACTCGCTATTTCACTGGTGTTCGGACTTGCGTCCTCGACAGCGCTCACTCTGCTCGTCATCCCCGCGATCTATGTGTGGTTGCGGGATGACGGTGTCGCGGACCCTTCGCCGCCGGCGAGCGCGGAATCCATCGGAGCGAAATGACGGAATTGAAGTGTTCTTCGCGACGTCGGCAATGTCGTTGGCGTTCGAGTTACAGGAGACAAACATGATCGAGAACTGGCCCGAATTCACGAAAAAGCTGCCCACGGATTTGCGCGCCCTGCGGGCAGGCGGCGCCTGACGTGATGAAGGCCTTTAGCGATCTCGCGCAGACGGCTTCCGCGCCAGGAACGCTCGGGCGTACCCCTATTTATGCCCCCCATTTCGCGTGCATAGCAATGTTTTTTGGTAAAACTGCAAGCGATATGAAAGTAGCAAAAACCCAATATTTTCAGCTATTTTTGAGACAGGATGAAACGCTATGAAATGAGTGGCTGGCGGAGGGAGCGGGATTCGAACCCGCGTTACGGTTTCCCGTAAACACACTTTCCAGGCGTGCGCCTTCAACCACTCGGCCACCCCTCCATCGTCGTCCTGCATCCGGCGCGTCTTTCACGACGATCACAAAATGCCATCGGCAATCCCATAGCCTTCGCACAAGGGTTGTGCAACCGCTCCTCCATGACCCCCAGGGCTGCGAACTCAAGTTAACGGGGCTTACCGGATTGCGTTTTGCGTGATTCCCTTGCGGCGGATTGATTCGGGAGCCGCCGCCATGAGCCTTGCCTTCGCCATTTTCGACGAGAAGCCGCGCCTTCGGGCGCTTCTCGATCATTTCTCCATCGTCGAAGACCCGCGCGATCCGCGCCGCGTCGCGCATCCGCTGCGCGAGATTCTGCTGCTCGCGGTGTGCGGAACGATGGCCGATTGCGACGACTATGACTCCATCGCCGCGTGGGGGAAGGCGCATCTGCACGCGTTGCGGCGCTATCTGCCCTTCGAGAACGGAACGCCCGGCGGGCGCTGGCTGACGATCCTGATGAACCGGATCAACCCGGAGTTGTTTTCCGCCGCCTTCGAGGCCTGGGTTCGCGCGACATGGCCCGGCCTGCCCGATCACGTCGCGATCGACGGCAAAACCTCGCGGCGCAGTCACGACCGCTCGGCGGGCAAGGCCCCGCTGCATCTGGTGTCCGCCTTCGCCACGACGAGCGGGATCGTGCTCGGCCAGCAAGCCGTCGAGGACAAGAGCAACGAGGTCGTCGCCATCCCCGAACTGGTCGCGCGCCTCGGCGCCAACGGCGGGCTGAAGGGAGCCCTCGTCACCATCGACGCGGTCGCCACCAACGCCACGGTCGCCGCCGCCATCCGCGCCGCCGGCGCCGACTGGCTGCTCGCCGTGAAGGCCAACCAGCCGACGCTGCGCGCGGAGATCGAGGCCTTTTTCAGGGACTTTCCGCCCGGACCCGACGACATCGACGTGGACCACGACAAGGGCCACGGACGCGTCGAGCGACGCGCCGTCAGGGTGGCGCGCGATGTGGACTGGCTCGATGGCGACCGGCGCTTTCCCGGCGAATTGCGCCTGCCCGGCGTCGCCACGATCGTCGAGGTTCGCTCGCGCGTCGAACTGAAGGACAGATGCCGCTTCGAGACGCGCTATTACATCGCGTCCGCGCCTCTGACGGCGAAACGCGCCGGCGTCGCCGTGCGCCGGCACTGGGGCGTCGAGAACCAACTGCACTGGACGCTCGACGTCGTGTTCCGCGAGGATCAGTCGCGCCTGCGCAAGGGCCACGGCGCGAAAAACATGGCGGTCGTGCGCCACTTCGCCATCAATCTCGTGCGCGCCGCAAAGGACAAAAACAGCATAAAGCTGCGACGCAAAATCGCCGGATGGGACCCAGCATACCTGTTCGCGCTACTCGACAACGCCGGCCGTTAACATGGATTCGGAGCCCTG
>JANYDZ010000600.1 GCA_025363375.1 Hyphomicrobiales bacterium | reverse complement strand
TTCGTCAAGGGCGTGCCCTATGAAGTGCCCGTGTCCAACGTCAATCCCACGCAGCTGATGGACCGCTTCTGGGAAGCCCATGACTTCATCCTGCAGGCCATGTCGGCGCGCGGCGAACCCTTCAACTGGGATGGCCAGTTCTTCCACTATCGCCATGTGAACGTCTGGCCCCGCCAGTGGCAGGACCCGCATCCGCCCGTGTGGATCACCACATCAAGCAAGTCCAACGCGGTGGAGATCGCGCGGCGGGGACATGTGATGGCGACCATGGGCACGGGCTATGCGTCAAAAGGCGTTTACGACGCCTACAAGCTGACGCGCCGCGAAATGGGCGCGCCGCCGCCCGGCCTCGAAAAATTCGCCTATCTCGGCTTCATGGCCTGCGCGACGACGGAAGCCGAAGCGCGGCGGCGCGGCGAACTCGTCGCCTATTATCCGCGCACGAACACTCTTGTCACGCCGCATTTTTCCAACGCGCCCGGCTATATGTCGGTGGAGGACAACGCGCGCATCATCAAGGCGGGCGGTAAAATGGTTCCGCGCACGTTGACCAGGGACGGCCGCGCCGTCAACCCCGCCACATGCACGCTGCAGGACCTGATGGACGCGGGGCTGATGTTCTGCGGCACGCCCGATCAGATTTTCCGCCAGATCGTCGATTTTGCCGATTGCATCGGCGGCTTCGAACATTTCCTGATGATGGGACAGGCGGGCTTCCTCAACCACGTCGACACCGTCGACTCGCTTTCGCTCTTCGCAAAGGAAGTGCTGCCTCGATTGAAGGAATACCAATACAGGCCCGAGCGCGCGCCCAACGCGGCCTGATCACAAATCCGGCGCGATGACCCGCACCTTTTTGCGAACGCCGCTGGAGTCCTGCTGTTCGCGCTTCTGCCCATCGTTGAGCCCGTAGCTTTTCGTCGCGCCGGCGATAGCCGCCGTCGAGGCTTGCGGTTGCGCGGCGGGCTTGCCTTTCGCGCGGGACAATTCGGCGGCTTGCGCCTCTGTCACGACGATATCGAACTTCCTTTTGTCGAGCAGAGCTTCGGCGTCGGCGAGCGCTTCGACCCATGATTTATGCGGTGGTTTGCAGGTGCAGGTCGGATCGAATTTTGTGCGGTACTTCCCGGCGTTCTTCAACGACGAATAGGACGCCCCCTCCGTCGAGACGGCTGAATCGATGTTCTTTGAAGCGGAATAGGTATAGAGCGCGGCTTCGACGTTCGGGCAGAGCGCCTTGCACAATTCCTCGAGGTCTTCGAGATTGCCGCGCCGGGCCGAATAGCTCATGGGGAAGAACCCTCCGTCGCAGGTGCGAACGCATACGGCCTGCGTGCCGCCGCGCGGTCGTTCGTTATCAATATCGTCGTCGTCGTCGTCGTCGCGCGCACTCGGACGCGGCGCCTTGCGCTGCTCGTAGATGGGAACCTGCAACCGCTCTTCCGGGTTGTTGAACAGGGAGTCAAACAGGCCGCGCCCGCGCGCCATCTGGCCGCCCCTGCAATAAGCGTCGTATCGGGCCTGCAGGTCGCGCCGCTGGCCTTCTCCGCTGCTGGCCTGGACCTGACCTTGCAGAGCCGCGACATTGGCGCGCATCTGCTGCAGGCGCGCCTGAAGCCCTCCGCATTGCGGCGGGGGCGCGCTGCCGAAAAACAGGAATTGCCGGTTGTTGCAACCAATGGAAGCGGCGTAAGCCGCTGTGCGCGCGATTTCCGCCTGCTGCTTGCCGGCAGCCGCCGAATAGCGGGCGACCAGGCCCGAATTGCCGCGTCCCGCGGACGCTATTTGCGCCTGCAGACGGCTGCAATCCACCTGCGCCACGACGGCGCCTTGCGCGCCCAGCAGAGCGCCGGCGGCAAACATGAATGCGCGCGCAACGCCAAGGCAAATCCGGCCCGGGGCGTCTTTGCCCGACGTTTCCTGCCTCGTCGTCGTCAAAGCGTTGGCCTCAGTCAAACGTCGCATCCGCGCTCGATTCGCGGCGGACCCGGGGGAAGCATCATCTCTAATCGTTAACCGCGAATGTCTCTGGATAGCTTGACTACATTACGACCGCAAGCGCCCCCGACGCAATTGGCTCTTTCAAAGGCGGGTGTTTGCGCCCATATCACCACGGCGGGGCGCTGCGCTCCGCGCCGGAGTTCCCGCCATGATCCGTGCCACACTGGCAGCCGCCGTCCTGTTTCCGCTTCTTGCTGGAGCCGTTGCGGCGAACGATGAGCCAGAGCTTATCTTTCGCAAGTCGACTGTGTTCAAGTTGCTGACTCCCAACGACAAACTTGCCACTTACGCCATCGACGATCCCGAGGTGGAGGGCGTTGCCTGCCACTACACCGTGCCGGAAAAGGGCGGCCTGGCCGGCGCCTTTGGCCTGGCCGAACAGACTTCCGATGTATCGCTTGCCTGCCGGCAATATGGCCCCGTGGTGTTCAAAAGCAAATTCGCGCAGGGGGATGTGGTCTTCCGGGAGCGCCGCTCGCTCATCTTCAAAAAAATGCAAATCGTGCGCGGCTGCGACCCCAAACGCAATGTGCTTGTCTATATGGTCTATACGGACAAACTTATCGACGGCTCGCCGCAGAACTCGACTTCGACCGTCCCTGTCATGCCCTGGGGCACGAACGCCCCGCCAAAATGCGGCGACTGGGTCAAGGATTAGGATGCGCCCCCGGCTGTCGGCAACGCTCCATGCCATTTAAAGCCCATCCGGTTTTTTCAGGTCGCGGACGGGCCGGCTCCTAAGCGGCGGGCCGCAGCGAAACGCCCGGCCGGTCCGGGCGCCAGAGGCGGCTTGCGCAGTCTTGCGCGCGTTTCGTCACGTCGCGCAATCGCTTGTTCCGGCGCGCGCGCTCAGAAAATAAAATCCGCCGCCGTCAGGCTGGCGGCGCCGTAGACCAACGTCCGGTCGCAGCCGAAAGTCACCTGCGTGTTGCCGTTGGCGCTGGCGAAGGAAAGGGAGCCCAGCGAAAATCCGCGTCCGGTAAAATCGATCTTCGATCCCGCCGTCCAGCCGGAAATCTGGTCGAACTTCCAATCGACGGTTCATCCGGCGCTTTGCGCAACCGCCCTCGACACCGCGCTCCCCGCCTGCATACTCGCCGGCAGGGAGCCTCCGAAATGATCATCGATTTCCACACCCATGTTCACCCGCCGCGCGAGCAGGCGCGTCCCATCTGGCAGGGCAAGTGCCCCGCCACCATCGAGAATGTTTTGCGCGTGCACGAGGAGCACCGGCTCGACGTCAGCGTGATCTCCAGCGCCGGCCATTATCTCAAGGCGTTTTCACGCGATGAGGCCGTCGCCGAATTGCGCGACAGCAACGATTATCTTGCGGGCCTGCGCGACCAGCACAAGGACCGGATCGTGGCGCTGGCCACCTCCATTCCCGGCGGCGGCGACAAACATCTGCGCGAACTCGAGCGCGCCGTGAAGCAGCTCGACCTGAAGGGCGTGCTGATTTCCTCCAGCCATCGCGGCGCCTATCCCGACGACGACGACGCGCTGCCTTTCTTCGCGCTGTGCGAGAACCTCGACATTCCCGTCTTCATCCACCCGCCTTCCGTCGGCTTTGGCGAGGAACGCATGAATGTGTATCGTCTCGCCTCCTCTGTCGGCCGGCCTTTCGACAATTGTCTGGCGTTGTCGCGGTTGATCGTGCGCGGCATCTACGAGAAGTTTCCGAAACTGAAGATCGTCGCCAGTCATCTTGGCGGCGGCATCTGCGAAATCATCGGCCGCATGGACTACGCCTATGAAATTCGCGACGAAGGCTATTTTCTGGGAACCTACGAACCCATGCTGATTACGAGGAAGCCCAGCGACTATTTGAAGATGATGTACATGGACACGACGAGCTATCACGCGCCGGCGATCCGCTGCGCCGCCGACACGATCGGCGCGGACCGATTGCTGTTCGGTTCGGATTGTCCGATGCTGTTGTCGCTGAAGGCGAAGGCGCTCGGCGTGATCGACGAACTGGCATTGCCGGGAGACATGAAAGCCAGGGTGCTCGGGGGCACCGCGAAGATGTTGTTGAAGCTATGAGGGGCGCGAACAATTTGCGCGGCGGATCGCTTCTCCCGCGCAACGCCGATCGCAGTGCTTCTTCCGTTTCCCGGGCGAAGGGATTGGCGCGCCGCATGCTGGCGCTTCTCATCGTTGCATTGTCCGCCCTCCCCGTTCTTGCCGAGCCGGTCGCCGACTTTTACCGCGGCAAGCAGATCAGCCTCTACGTTTCCTTCCCGCCCGGCGGCGGCTACGACATTTACGCGCGGCTTTTCGGCCCGCATTTCACCCGCCACATTCCCGGCAATCCGCAAATCCTCGTCAAGAACATGGAAGGCGGCAGCGGCGTGCGCGCGGCCGCCTACATCACCAGCGTCACGGCGCAGGACGGCCTCTCGCTGGGCATGTTTCTCGACACATTGACGCTCGGCAAGGTGCTCGGAGGCCCCGGCGAATTCGATCCGCAAAAGCTCGTCTGGATCGGCCGCATGAACGCCACCGCGACCGTCGCGCTCGTCTGGGCCAAGTCGAAGGTGCAATCGGTCGAGGACGCCAAAAAGAACGAAATTGTCATCGCCGGCTCCGTGCCCTCGAACTCATCCTCGTTCATCCCGACGGCGCTGAACGACCTCATCGGCACGAAATTCAGGATCATCCTGGGTTATGGCGGTTCGCCCCCCATGGCGCTCGCCATGGAGCGTGGCGAGGTCGACGCCATCGGCGGCATGAGCTGGGAGGCGCTGCAACTGGAAAAGCGCAACTGGCTCGACGAAAAGCTGGTGAAAATTCTCTTCACCCAGAGCGCCCGCCGTTACCGGGAACTGCCCGACGTGCCCGGCCTGCTCGATTTCGCCGCCGACGCGCGCTCGCGCACGCTGCTGGGCCTGCTCGGCAGCGGCCCGGACATTGGCCGCGCCCTCGTCGCCGAACCCGGCATTCCCCTCGAGCGCGCGGCGGCGTTGCGCAAGGCTTTCATGGACGCCATGGCCGATCCCGCCTGGATCGCCGAGGCGCAAAAGCGCAATCTCGGCCTCGACGCCATTGCGGGCGAAGAACTGCAAGGAATTGTCGCCAGCGCCGTCGCCACGCCGAAAGACGTGCTGGATCAAGCGAAAAAATATATCGGGCAGTAACCCAAACTGCGTCTTCGCCGGCGGCGCAAACCCGCTTTGCCCTCACAGCGGAATTCGGCTATGTGCCGGGCGCAGGGAAACGGCGCGCGGCTAAGGGGACATGCGCCGCGCCGAGATCCACGCAGGGGACGCTTCCATGTCATTCGACGATTTGAAGTCATGCAACGATTTGAAGTCATTCGACGATTTGAACCGCCGCAAGTTTGCCTTCATGACGATGGGGCTTGCGGTTCCAGCGGTCTTCACCGCGCAGGCGCGCGCCCAAGCGGCCTATCCCGACCGGCCCGTGCAGATCGTGATCGGCTTTCCCGCCGGCAGCGGCGCGGACATTCTGGGGCGCTACTACACGCGCAGGCTGGAGGAAAGAGCCGGCAAAAGCTTCATTGTCGTCAACCGCGCCGGCGCCACGTCCAACATCGCCATGGGCTCGGTGGCGCGCGCGGCGCCCGACGGCTACACGCTTTTGTTTGTCGCCAATTCCAACATGGCCGGCAGCCGCTTTTTGTTCAAGGATCTGCCTTTCGACACGTTGAAGGATTTCGTGCCCATCGCCACCTTCGCGCAAATCGCCTTCGTGCTCGTGGTGTCGCCGAAATCGCCGCTGAACAGCATCGCCGAACTTGTCGCCCATCTGAAGAAGAAGGGCGACAATCTCTACGGCTACACCAACCAGACGGCGCAGCTCTCGACCGAATTGTTCAAGCAGATCACCGGTGTTCCCGCCAAGCCCCTGCCCTACAAGACGGCTCCCGACGCCATGAAGGAGCTCACCGACGGCACCTGCGATTTCATGATCATGGACGGCACTTTCGCCGCCGGCCAGGTCAGCCAGGGCGCGTTGAAGCCGCTGGCGGTGACGACGGCGACGCGCTCGCCCACCTTCCCGAGCGTCCCGACCATGCAGGAAGCGGGCCTCGCCGGCTTCGATTTCGCGCCGTGGTGGTGCGCCTACGCGCCGACCGGCACGCCGCAGCCGATCATCGACAAGCTTGAGGGCTGGTTCCACGAAATCGCTAAAATGCCGGAGACGCCGGTGTTTTTTGAAAAGCGTCGGCGCCATCGTCAACGACGACGGAGCCAAGGCGGCCGACGACCGGCTCAAGGCGGAACTGCCAAAGTGGCCGCCGCTGGTGAAGGCGGCCGGCATCGAACCGCAATAGGGTTCAACGGGCGGCGTGGATCAGCGCCGCCGCCACCGCCGCGCGGAGCACGGGCAGCAGTTCGGTCGCAAACCACGGGTTCTTTTTGAGCCAGCCGCTGTTTCGCCAGGAAGGATGCGGCAAAGGAATCACGCGCGGTTTAGCGGCGGCAAAGTCGGCGAAACGGCGGACGGTCGGCGTCATGCCCTCGCCCTTTGCGCGCGCAAAGCCCAGCCGCGACAGATGATAATCCTGCGCGTGGGCGCCGATGGCGAGAATTGTTTCGATCTGGGGCAATTGATCGAACAGGGCGTCGTGCCAATGGGCGCGACATTCACGGCGGGGCGGCAGATCGCCCTTGTTTTTGTCCCAGCCGGGAAAGCAAAAGCCCATGGGAACAATGGCGATGCGGGCCTCATCGTAAAAGGTGTCGCGATCAATCCCCATCCACAGGCGCAACCGGTCGCCCGAGGGATCGTTGAACGGCAGGCCCGTATTGTGAACACGAATGCCGGGCGCCTGCCCTGCAATCAACAGGCGCGCCGTGAGCGAGGCGCGCGCCACCGGGCGAGGCTCATGCGGCAACGGCGCGCCAAGCGGCGCCTCGACGCAAATCCGGCAGGCGCGAATGCGCGCGGTCAGCGTCGCGAGCCGCTCCTCAGAGGTCAATGACAAGGCCGTCGTCGAGCACGATCACACCGGCCCGGGACATTTCCCGCGCCCGCGCGAGGCTGCTGTCGCTCATATGCGACACCGCGACGCGTTTGGCTTTCAGGACGCCGAGATTTGCTTCCAGGGTTGGCCAGTTGACGTGGCCGGTCACGGGGCGGTCGCCCGAATAGCATTCCACGATGAAGAGATCGGCTCCCTCGGCTATCCCAGTCAAAGCCGGGGTCCATTCTGTGTCGCCGGAATAGGCAAACGTCTTCCCCCGGCCCGACAGGCGAATGGCCGTCGAAGGCGCGCCGGAGGCGTGGACGACCTGCGCGGTTTTGAGCGACAGGCCGAGGACTTCAGCTGGCGCGCCGGGTTCGATCTCGTGAATTTCCAGCGGAAACCGCCACCCCCTGCCGGCAACGCCCGGAAAGAACACTTCAAGCGCCTGATCCAGGCGCGTGCGCAGCCCCGGCGGGCCGTAAATCGCCAACGGCGCCGTTCGGCGGATCTCAAACTGGCTCTGCAACAGCAAAAACGGCAGACCGCCAAAGTGATCGCCGTGTAAATGCGAAATGACGATGGCGTCGATTTCGCGCAGGTCGAAACCCATCCGGTTCCAGGCGACGATGGCCGAGGCGCCAAAATCGACCAACAGGCATCCGCCGGACGTGTCCAGACGGAAACAGGTATGGCTGCGACCGTTGGAGCCCCAGGCGTCGCCGCAGCCAATGACGGTCATTTTCATCATAATGTCATCCAGTGCATAACCGGCATAGCTCAAATCAGGACGGCGCTCAAAACGGTCGATATTCAAATACAGGGACGAATCCGGCGCAAAATGGTTAGCGTCCGACGCGGGCGACGGCAAGCAATACCCGGCTTTCCACACAAGAACCTCGAAAATGCGGTTTAAGCCGCCGGCGAGCGGCGACGGCAACCAAGCATTCTTATCGAAAGGCGTCGGACCGCAATGTGCGCCAACGCACATCGGCGCGCCGCGCAAAAATATCGACCCCGTGAGGCGGGCGTTAAGAATTACGCGGCAATATACGTAGGGTTGTTGTCGTTGTGTAACGTTTGAGTTGGCCGTGCCGGAAGTCACCGCGGAGATGATCGAGCGTGGCCGGGGGCCTGACCCGAGGACCGCCACGCAGCGCCGGAAGCTCGCCAGCAGTGTTCGCGAGACGAGGGAAAAGCTGACTTCGTCCGGCACCGGCCACAGGGTCTTCGACGTGGAATTGCTGCGCGTCTACGCGCACGGGCAGATCGGCGCGCTTCCGACGTTGGTGATGCTCGCGCTTGCGGTCGCAGCGGGCGCCTGCCTGTTTGTCGGAATCAGCGACGTGATGATCTGGCTGGGCCTCGTCGGCGGCGCTCTGGCCTTGTCCCAGTGGCTATCAGCGCGGTTTCTGGACGTTCCGGATCCCGCAATCGACGTTCGCCGGTGGAGCCGTAAATTCACCCTGGCCCAGACCCTGCAAGGGGCCCTTTGGGCTATGATCGTTTTTCTGCTTCTCAACGACGCCAATCCCACGGCGCGCACGTTCGTCCTCTTCGTGCTGCTGTTGATCGCCGCGATGATCGCGATGACATGCGCCGCGGTGCCGGCGGCTGTTTACGGCGGACTGGTTCCTTTGATGCTCGCGAGCATCCTGTTCATGTCCCCGTGGACGGATTTTCAGAACTTGTCTTTGGCCATCATGGC
>JANYDZ010000556.1 GCA_025363375.1 Hyphomicrobiales bacterium | reverse complement strand
CGGCCGAACTCCGCCGCGTGGCCGCCCTCGACGGCGCCGCCCAATTGCACCGCTGTCGTCTGCTGGCCATAGCAAATCGACAGGATTGGCAAACCGGAGGTAAAAATCTCCCGGGGCGCGCGCGGCGAGCCCGCGTCCGTCACCGAGCAGGGCCCTCCCGAGAGGATCACAGCCTTGGGTTTGAGTTCGGCAAAGGCCTTTTCGGCGGCCTGAAACGGCGCGATTTCGCAATAAACCCCGGCTTCGCGCACCCTTCGCGCGATCAATTGCGTCACTTGCGAGCCGAAATCGACAATCAGCACTTTGTCGTGCTGGCTGACAATCGCGGCGTGCGGGTCGGGAGCGGCCATGGGAAAATCCTTCCACAAAGGGCCGGATTAGAGGAGGCGAAGGGCGCGCGCAATGCGGCCGGCGCGCACGCGCGAAGTTCTGAACGGATTTTAACGCAAATTGTAACGATCGGTTTGACCCGGCGGAAATCCGTCGCTGCCAGCATTGTTCCATCAAAGCCGCCGATACAGGCGGGACAGGGGCGTCACATGGCGATCGACATCAGAACCAACCAGTTCGGCCAGTTGTTTTCGGAAGGCCGGGAATCGGGCCCGCATTCCGCCGTGGCCGATCGGCGCCAGAGCCGCGACGCGCTGTTTGCTGAAAACTTCACGCAGCGCTTCCGCCGCCTGGCGCGGGGCTTTGGCGCCAGCCTGCGCGGCGCCGGCGTGCGCGGCCTCGCCGGCGCGCTTGATCGCGCGCTGCGCGAAAAAGCCGCCGGGGTCTCGGGCCTGCCTGACCCGGCGGCCGCCAATGACTTGCCCGAAGGCCTCTGTGGCCCGATCGCCCATTTGACGCCCGAAACCCTGATGGAGGGCTATGCGCGCGGTTTGCACGCCGCCGAACAGTTTGGACAATTCGTCTGGCTGTCGCCCCGCCAGCGCCAGGTCGCGTCGCCCGCGACTTTTGCCGAGCCCGTCCGCGTCGCTGAGTTGCTGGCGCAGGCGCGTGTGCGCCTGACGCTGGACCGGGAGTTTGACGCTGTCGTGAAGGCCTGCGCGGGGCGGCGCGCTCTGTCGCCGCGGTTGATGCATGTTTACTCCGCCTTGCACGACATGGGCTTCGCCCATTCGTGGGAAGCGCGCAACGGCGTTGGCCGTCTTGTTTGCGGCGGCTTCGGCCTGGCTTTGGGCCAGACCTTCGTCACGCTGGCGCATTTCGGCGAATCTCCGGATATGGACGCGCTGGGCCTTGCCCTGTTCAACCGGCATCTGGCGAAACGGAATTTTGCGCTGAACGATGGATTGTACGACGTGGGCCTGGCGCGGTTCGGCTTCACGCCGATGGCGCGGGCCGAATATTCCGACACGCTGATGGCCAACGCGGGCTTTGGCTGGCTCGGCCGCTGGCAGGTCTCGGGCGAGTTGTGCGAGGCGAAAGCCGCGCCGCAGGTCAGACGGGTGGCCTGAGGAGAGGCTTCAGCCGCGTCGGGACGATTCAATCCGTCGGGGATATGTCCCCGGCTGCATCTCACTGCGCCACCGCCACCGGCTTGCTGAATTCCGACGTCGCGCCTTCGCTCGACGTCGCGGTCGCGGTCAACGCCGCCGGAGCGAAAGCCGCCGCCGGAAAGCTCACCGCAAACAAAGCCCTCCCGTTGGCGTCGGTCACAATTTCCGCGTCCGCCAGAAACAATTCTCCCTCGGCGCCGCCCGCCCGGCGATTGCCAAACAATTCCAGCGTCAGCCGCGCGCCCGGCGCGCCGTCGAAACGCCCCCGCGCCAGCACCTCGGCGCCGCTCCGTCGCGCGCTCTCCAACACCGGCGCCGCGATGCCCGCGTTCGGCGCCGCGTGACAGGCGGGCGCGCCGTCCGGGCAAATCCTTGCGAGACTTTCGGGCGACGCGACAACGCCAATGCCGCGCGCGCCCACATAGGCCGCGTGCTCCGGGCCCGGCGTTCCCGACACGATGCCGCCGCGCCGCAAATCGGCGTCGCAGCTGCCGCCGGAAAAGCAGCGCTGAACTTTCCCGCCGTTGTCGTGGATCGCATTGCGCGACAGCCGGGCGGTTGTGCCCGTCGCCGTGGGCCGCAACGCGACGCCGACCGCGTTGCCGAAGATGGCGTTGCGCTCAATGATGTTGCCAATGCCGGAGAGCGACAGGCCCAGCGTATTGCCGGTGAAAACATTGTCGGCGACGACATTGCGGTTGCCGCGGTTGATCTGGACGCCGTCGGAATAATTTTCAAAGCGGTTGCCGATCAATACATTGTCGTGGCCTTCGAGAATTTCGACGCCCTGCGAAGGCTCGGGATTGGCCGGCGTCGAGCGGAACACATTGTTTGCGACAAGATTGAACGCCGCGCCGCGCGTCAATTCCAGCCCGTCGCCGTTGTCGATAAATTCGTTGCGCAAAATCCTGTTGCGCACGGTCGTGGCCGCCGTGGAATTGCCCGCGCCGTCGTCGCCTGTGAGCATGAGGCCCGCGCCGCCGTGGTTGCCGACGATGCGGTTGTCGCGCACGAGGTTGCCGCTGGAGCGATGGATCAGGATTCCGATGCAGAAATTGCGAATTTCGAGCCCGGATATCTCGACATCCGCGGTATCGACAAGCGCCAGCCCCGGCAGGTTCAAGGTGCGCACATTGGCGCCGAATTGCCCCGCCGCCGCGCCCGGGCAGCTGCGCGGCCCGTTTTGCTCGACATAGCCGGAGCCGTCGAGAACGACGAAGGCGCCGCTCTTCTTCCACGCGGCGCCTTCAAGGCGCGCCGGCCCCTTGATCGGCGGCAGCGGCGAAGCCGGTTTCATGACAAAAGGCGGCGCGCCCACGGGATCGATCTCGATTTGGTAACGCCCCGGCGCGCGGTTGCTCGCCTCGATGGCGAAACGCAATGAACCCTCGTTGAAGTCGTCGGCGAGGCGCGTGACGCGAAGAATTTCGGGCGGCGGGGTTTGCGCGCGGGCGGCAGGGAGTAAGGCAAACAGAAGCGCGGCTGCGCAGGCGTGTTTCAAGGCGGCCTCCCCGGCGGGTTTTGCCGCAGTATAGCGGACCAGACCGCCGGCGAAAGCTTCATCAGCGAGATGACAGCGGCGGCGAACGCTCTCATTTCGCCTCTGCCGCCTGTCATTGCGGCAAAATGCCCGCGCAAATGCCGTGGCTCAATTTTCGTATTCCTTCGGATCGTCTTTGATCTTGTAGAAGCGCTTCGTGTCGAACAGCACGCTCCACGCCCCGGCTCCGCCAAATCGATTCTTTTGCGGTTTTCCGATGCCCGACAGCGTGAACCGGGACGAGACGGGTTTGGCGAGTTTGCGCCAGACATCCTTGCCGCCTTCGATGCCATTCTCGCCGTCGGCGGCGTTCTTGTTCACCTTGCCGCCGATTGTCACGCGTTCGCGTGTGTAAACGACCGTCAAAGCGGCGCCATCGAGCGTCCAGGTTCCCTCCCGCCGCAGCAGCCGTTTGAAGAGGTCCATCTGGTTGTAGGCGAAGATTATCTTGCCATCGGGATAGATGAGGTAGCTGTCATTCCACCCGGCGGCGATTTCCGGCGAGACCTGCCATATGCCCACGAGCCCCCTCGGCGAGATCAGATCGGGGGTCTGCGCGAGACTCGCATTTATCGAGAAGACCGACGCGAGGAACGCGAGAAGTCGGATCATGGGGTGAGCCTGCTTTGGTGCGCGCGGGGTCGCAGGGAATGGGGGGACGACGAGCATGGTACTTGAATTGCGTAGAGAATCACGCATGCGTTTGCATCAATCGCGCAGGGAACCCAAGCAAAAATCGCGCGGGACAAGGCCAACGGCACGGCGGTCCTCGCCTCTATTGATTGATTTATATACGGTCTCGCGCTCTAGCTGCGCACCAGAACCGTCACATAAAAGCCGTCGGTGCCGCTGGTGTGCGGGGCCAGCCTGATGCCCGGACCGAATTTTGACGCGTGTTCCGCCAGATCGGGCACGCCCGCCTTGCGGGCCATGTGCGCGGCGTCGCGCGGCAGAAATTGCCCATGTTTTTCCAGGAATTGCGCGACCTGATCCTCGTTCTCCTCGCGTAGAACGGAGCAGGTGACATAGGCGAGCGCGCCGCCCTTTTTGACGCAGGACGCCGCTGTTTCAAATACTTCGCGCTGTTCGTTCAGACGCAGCTCCAACGCCGAGACCCGGGTCCGCCATTTCGCGTCGGGGTTGCGGCGCCAGGAACCGGTTCCCGTGCAAGGCGCGTCAACAAGAACGAGATCACAGTGATTTCTGAGATCGCTGAGAATATCCGCCTTGCCCCTGGGGGCGCGAATCTGCACGTTGCGAGCGCCTGCCCGCTCCAGCCTTGGGATCGAAGGGGTCAATCGGCGTCCATCGGAATCGGTCGCGAAAATCTGCCCCTTGTTCTCCATAATTGCGGCCAACGCCAATGACTTGCCGCCCCCGCCGGCGCACAGGTCCAGCACCTGTTGACCCGCTTCCGCCCCCGCCAGAAGCGCGGCGAGCTGCGAGCCCTCGTCCTGCACCTCGACGAGGCCCTTGACATAGGCGGGCTCAGCCTGGAGCGCCGGCCCGCGTCCATCCGGCCCCACCGCGATGCGCAGGCCCCAGGGCGACAGTTTTGTGGCTTCGGGATTGAGATGGGCGAGTTGCTTAAGCGCTTGATCCTGCGTCGTTTTTAATGTGTTCGCCCGCAGGTCCACCGGCGCGCGCTCGGACAGGGCCTGGCCCGCTTCCACCACTCGATCGCCAAACACGGCTTCGAAAGAGGCGGCCAGCCATTGCGGATAATTGCCGCGCACATGGGCGGGGGCGTCGTCGAGACTGCCCTCGACAAGGCGCTTGTGCTCGGCCTGCGAAAGCGGCGCGGGCGCGTGTTTTTCGCCGTTGCAAAGCATTGCAATCGCTTCGCAATCAAGCCCCCTCGTTTGCCGCAATGCGCCCAGCAGAATGGCGCGCGGCGTCTCCTCGCCCATGATCCAGGCGGAGGAGGCGCGCCGACGCATCGCGTCGAAAATCAGGGTGCCAATGGCGGCGCGGTCGCCCGAGCCGGCAAAACGATGCGACTGGCCCCAGTCCTTCAGCGCCAGCGAGGCCGGACGATGTTGCGTTTCCATCACATCAAGAATTTCGATGGCGGCGGAGAGGCGGGCGGAGGGGGTCATCTATATTATGCCATGAAATGGTCGCGCACAAAAACTACAAACCATCTGGCTTGATTGACCGCCGAGCCGGAATGCGCGACTTTCCGGGAAGCAGATCGCGAAACAACGCCTTAAAGCAAGGAAACCCATATGTCCCGCCTTTTCCGTCCGCTGCTCGCCGTTTGCCTCGCGCTCGTCATCGCCGGTTGCGCCACCGCCCCGCAACCGCAGCCCGACCTGACCCCGCCGCCGAAGAAGCCATTTGACGCCAAAACCCAACTGGAAAGCGGACGCGTGCGCTAGATAGCGCCTGCGACGATTTTCGCCGCAAAAACCAGCCACATGAGCGCCAGCGCCGCCAGTCCTGCCGTGTAGGTCCAGAACCTCTGCGTCACATGGTTGGTGGTCACGTGCACAAACGCATGCGCCAGACGCGCCGCGACGAACAACCACTCCATTGCCACGAAAGCAGTGTCCTGCTTGCCGGTGATCAGAACCAGCGCGACCAGCGCGTAAAACAGCACCGGCATTTCCAGCTGGTTCTGATAGGCGCGGTTAAGCTGCGCCGGTTTGTCGGGCCAAGCGTTCTGGCCGAGCGCGATATCCTTCAACTTGACCCGCCCCTCCCGCAAGGCGGCGATACGCGCGCGCGCCTGCCAGATCAGCAATGCGAAAGTCAACGCGATCAGGACGAAGACCGGGGCGAGAATGAGGGCATGGTTCATACGGAAAAGCCGGTGTGGAGGCCGCGGAGGATCAATGTCGCGAAAGAGCCGCCGCGAAAAAAACACCCCCGGCGTAAGCCAGGGGCGTACATTTTTGGACGGATTGACCTTGCGACGTCCAGCCCGCTCAAAGAACCTTTTGCTTGCGGCAAGCGATCGCTTCCCGTTTCACTGCAAAAAACAGATAGCATAGTTTCCAGACGCCACCAATAGCGGTCGAAACACTGCGGCCGAACACGCGCGGACGCCGATCAGGCGCACAATGCAGCGTCGCGGACGGTGCGCAAGAACACGCCGCGCGCGAAAATTGGTAAGACGCAGCGCGGCAGCACGGGTTTTGCGAACGCCGGGAACCGAGGGGCGAGTTGACGCCCCGTGCCATGGCCGTGATACGCAAGCTAGACCAGACGGGAGGACGTGATGACGAACCATCCGCGCCGGAGCATCATTGCCGCCATCGCGGGCCTTTGCGGCGCGGCTTTCGCGTGCGCTCCGGGGGTGGCGCAGCAGACGTATCCCTCCCAGCGCGTCAACATGTATGTGGGCTTTGCCGCCGGCGGCTTCGCCGACACGGTCGCGCGGGTCGTGGGGGCGCGTCTGGGCGAACGGCTGGGGCAGACTTTCACCGCCCAGAATCTCGAAGGCGGCGGCGGCATCCGCGCCACGCGCCAGACGGCCGCGGCGGCGCCCGACGGCTACACACTCCTCGTCACGACGACCGCGCTCGCCATCAACGAGAGCCTGGTCGCGGGACGCGGCTACACGGCGGACGCGCTGGAGCCGATCGCCATCGCGGTCTCGGCGCCGGAATCCTTTTCGGCCAATGTGACGGGATCGATTAAATCGGTCGCCGATCTTGTCGCGCGGGCGCAAGCCGGTCAGGTTTATCTGGGCACGCCGGGCATCGGCAGCGGATCGCATATTTCGGCGGAATATTTCTTCAAGTTTTACGCCAGGGCCTCGGTGCGCCACATCCCCTTTTCCGGTGGCGGGCCCGCGGTGCTTGGCCTGATGACCGGCGATGTCAATCTCCTCGCCACCACGGCGACCGGCGGCACCATTCGCAACATGATCAACGGCGAGATCAATCCGCTCGCCATCGCCGCCCGCGAGCGCTCAACCATTCTGCCGAAAGTCCCGACCTTCGCGGAACTCGGCTTTGAGGGTCATGAAGCCTCGTCCTGGGCGGGGTTCTTCGCGCCTGCGGGCACGCCGCCCGCTGTGATCGAAAAATTGAACGCGGAGATCAACGCGATCCTCGGCGAACCCGAAACGCGCCAAAGGATCGACGCGATGGGCCTGCAGACCGTGCTGCGCGACCGCGCCGCGACGCGCGCCTATTTTCGATCGGAAATCGCCAATTGGTCGCGCATGGTAAGCGCCGTGGGAATCGCGCAGTAAGGGCCGTCGACGCCAGCGCCTCGCGAAACTTTGCCAAAGCCGCCTGGGTGACGGGAGCATTCGTGGACATGGGCAGAGGCTACTACAATCAGCGAAACCCGCCAAACGGCAAGGCGGCAAAGCGCGCTCCAGCGCTTACCCCCCCATCGGATAATTCGGCGATTCCCGCACGATCGACACGTCGTGCACATGGCTCT
>JANYDZ010000503.1 GCA_025363375.1 Hyphomicrobiales bacterium | reverse complement strand
CAACGCGACTATGGCACGGTCCCGCATCTCGATTTCCGTGCCGTGCGGCATGATCTCGATAACGCGGCGGACCTGTTCGACGGTCGGAAAACGCTTCTCCCGCGATGCCTTCGCAATGGCCACGTCGTTGCGCGTCAAGTTGAAATAGTCCGCATCCCGCCACTTGATTTTTTTCTTGTAGCCGGCTTCCCGTGAAAGCCATCGAACAAAGGTCTTCAACACGTTTACCGTGGACAGGATCGTGGCTTTGCTCAGTCCGCCTCCGGCTCTTTGGCCTTTCTGGGCAAACAAATGATCCTTGAAATCGATGGCCTGATCTTTACGGAAGTCTTTGAAATCGGCGAATTTTGTAAAGCGTTCGAAACGCGCAAGTGCGGCGGCGGCGGCGTCGATTGTCTGTTCGCTATAGCCGAGCGCCTCCTTCGCGTTCTCGAAATAAACCCGCTTGATTCGTTCGTTTCTAGGGTTGTGCGATTTCATGGTTTTGCCTTTCAGTGGGAAGTCACAATTCACGGGGGGGCCGCCTCACGCGGTCATTACGCAGCGAGGCAGCCCTGACTGTGATTTCCAGATTTCCTCTTATCGGCTCAATTCCGCCGCGCCCGACGGACCTGTTGATGAGGCGTTCGCAGTCGGGACAGATGCCTTGCAAGTTTCCCCGTGTGTCAGTTATCGCAACATAATCGGCCATCCGGTGCGCGGGATTTTTCGGGGCGCGGCACGGCAAGCAGTAGATTTGACCGGGCAGGCACGGTCGCTTCCCGGAGGCTCGCCGCTGGCGCAAAAAACCAGCTACGGTCGCGCCTTGAAACAGCACGGGCTTGCAATCGTCGATTGGCGACAAGCCTTCCTCCCGCCAACCACGAACCGTGTTGACGTGGATTCCGTAAAGCTTCGCCAAATCCTCGCAAGAATAGCACCGGTGAATTTTGACAAGGTTGGGGTTGGGATGGTGCTTGCCCATAGCCGCCTCACGCCAGAACTGACGTGGACCGTTGCGGCGCGCCTATCCGGGCAGAAGCCCAAATATCGAGATCGGCGCGCGCGTAGAGCGGCGTCTTGCCCGCTTTCCTGAAAAGGGGTCCGCCGCCAACTACAGCCAACTTTGCCAGCCAACGCGGCGAGCACGGAAAGCCAAACGTGGATCGCAAATAGGCCGCCGCTTCAAGGCGGCGAAGGTACCTTACATCCGGCGATTCGGTGGTCTGGGGGTGGGAATGTTGCACTTAAAATCTCCGCGTTGCGTCGGGCGTTTCCGACGATGACGGAAGATTCAATGGGGCCATTTGGAGGCCTCGAAAAAGGGCCTCGAAAGGGCCTCGATATTTTATTTTCGAGGGGTCATTGCAGCTCGATACGCCCCGCGCATGCGATTTTCAGTGGTAGTTTTGGCTGGACAGGGCACCCTGGGATGGTTCTTTTGCAGCCATTCGCGAAGGTCTCTTACTTGCGCGGCAAGAGATGGCTCAACTTGGCCAACCGCCACGCGCCGGGCGAATTCGTTGTGCAAAATGTGCATAGAGCTGGGCCGCCCCTGCCCGCCCGTTTTCGTATAATCGTCAACGGCGGGTACACTCGCAAGCCCGAACGGCCAAACGCGCGCCACATCGTCCTTCGCGAGCATCAAGCGTGTCCAACGGCTTTTGCCGCCTGTTCGGACTGTTTCGTCGCCACGCCCATATTGCAATTCAGCGTCACCCGGCGGCTCGCAGGAACTCAGGTACAGCGTGTTGCCGAAACACAGATCAACGTCGTTGTCTTGGAACGGATAGTCCACCGGGCAATCAACGAACTGCAATCCTGGCACTTCTGCGAATTCCGATTCAATCCGGCCGCCGATTCCGATTTGATGCCGGCCACCGTTCCGATTTGAAGCCGGCCACCTGGGCCGATATTCGGCTCGCTGTTTGTTCCCCTCGGGTCAACACCTGAGGCACTCCCGCTCATCGATGGTCGATGAGGAGAACGGGATGCCTGCGAGGCGGGAACTGACGATGCGGCAATTGCGATATTTGTTGCGGCTTCACCACGACGGGGTGAGCACGCGGGAGATCGGACGCCTGTTGGGCGTGGCGCGCAGCACGATCCAGGACAATCTGAAACGGGCCGCGGCGGCGGGGCTGGAATGGCCCTTGCCCGAAGAGGCCACCGATGAAGTTCTGGAACTGCGATTATTTGGCCGGACCGATTTTGCCGCTGGACAGCGGCGGCGCGTGGAGCCGGACTGGGCGGCGCTGACGCGCGAGTTGAAGCGCGCCGGCGTCAATATGATGGTCCTTTGGGAGGAATACCGGCAGACGCATCCCGGGGGTTACGGCTACAGCCGGTTCTGCGATCTGCTGCGCGGGTTTGAACGACGGCTGACGCCTGTCATGCGCCAGCATCATGTCGCGGGCGACAAGGCTTTTGTCGATTATTCGGGCAAGCGGATCGGGATCGTCGATCCGGCAACCGGCGAGATCAGGGACGCCGAGATTTTCGTCGCCGTGCTCGGCGCGTCGAACCTGACATACGCGGAGGCGACCTGGACGCAACAGCTCTCCGACTGGACCGGCGCGCATATCCGCATGTTCCGGTTTTTCGGCGGCGCGCCGCGCCTGCTTGTTCCCGACAATCTGAAGAGCGGCGTCAACAAGGCGTCGTTTTACGACCCCGAGATCAACCGCACCTATGGCGCGATGGCAACGCATTATGGCGTCGGCGTGCTGCCGGCGCGTCCCTACAAGCCGCGCGACAAGGCGAAGGTCGAGGCCGGCGTGCGGTTCGCGCAAAGCTGGATTCTTGGGCGCTTGCGCCATCAAACCTTCTTCTCGCTGGCCGAATGCAACGCGGCCATCGCGCTCGCCATGCGGCGCATGAACGAACGTCCGATGCGCAAACTGGGCGTCAGCCGCCGCGAGCTGTTCGAACAGATCGAGCGCGACGCGCTGCAAAAACTGCCCGGCGAGGATTGGGAGTTCGCCGAATGGCGGCGCGCCCGCGTCAATCTCGATTATCACATCGAGGTCCATGACTTCCTCTATTCGGTTCCGCACGGGCTGATCCGCGCCGAGGTCGATGCGCGCGTCACCGCGCGCGTCATCGAGATATTCCATCGGGGCGCGCGCGTTGGCGTCCATCAGCGTCGATACATGGGCGCGCGGCACGGCACCGATCCCGATCACATGCCCGCGTCCCACCGGCATTACGCCGATTGGTCCCCGGAAAGGTTCCGCCGTTGGGCCGGCAAGTTCGGGCTGAACACCGAAGGGCTGATCGCGGCCGTGCTCGCCAGCCGGGAACATCCCGAACAGGGTTTTCGCACTTGCCTCGGCATCCTGCGGCTTTATCGCGGCGTCGATCCGGCGCGCGCCGAAGCCGTGTCGGCCCGCGCCGTGGAGATCGGCGCGTTCGCCTGCAAGGCCGTCGCCTCTCTCCTCGCCCGCAAAAACGATCGGCCCGCCGAGAAGGACGGCGGCCCAGCCACGCTCTTCGATCACGCCAATCTACGCGGCCCCGGCTACTACAACTGAAAGGAAACATCATGCTTGCCCATCCGACGCTCGAGCATTTGCACGCGCTTGGTCTTCATGGCCTCGCGAAAGGGTTCAGGGAACTTGAACACAAGCCCGAGGCGCGCGGCCTCGATCATGCCGAATGGCTTGGCCTGCTGCTCGAATACGAGATGACGTTGCGCCGGCAAAAGCAGTTCGAAACGCGCGCGCGGTCCGCGCGCCTGCGCCATGCGGCCAGCGTCGAGGACGTCAATTATCAAAGCCCGCGCGGGCTCGACCGCGCCCTGTTCCTCAAACTGGGCGCTTGCGACTGGATCGCCGAGCGCCGCAATCTGCTCATCACCGGGGCCTCGGGGCTGGGAAAAAGTTGGCTCGCCTGCGCGCTGGGGCAAAAGGCCTGCCGGGAAAACATATCGGTTCTCTACACGCGCATGCCCCGGCTCCTGGCCGACCTCGCCATCGCCCACGGCGACGCCCGCTACGGCAGGCTGCTGCGCTCCCTCGCGCGCGCAAAACTGCTGATCCTCGATGATTGGGGGCCGGAATCCCTGACCCCGGATCAAGCCCGCGACCTCCTCGAAATCATCGAGGACCGCTACGACAAAGGTTCCCTCATCATCACCAGCCAGGTTCCCGTGGATCGCTGGCACGACATGATTGGAATCCCGACGCTCGCCGACGCGATCCTCGACCGCATCGTCCACAACGCCTACCGGGTCGATCTCCGTGGTGAAAGTCTGCGAAAGCAGGCTTCGCCGCCAAAACCCAACTCCTCGAAACAAACGCTCACTTGACCTGAACCAGCATACAAAACATCATCGCCTACGACCTGTGAAAGCAAGCAAGGGTGGCCGGCTTCAAATCGGAACGGTGGCCGGCTTCATGTTGGAATAGGTGGCCGGCTTCCGATTGGAATGCATGGCCGGCTTCGTTGGAATACGCAGTCTGGTCGCGGCGACGGTCAACGCGGTGGCGTTCCGGCACGAAGAGGGCGGCTACGCGGCGAACCGGCTGGCGCATGCCGACGCGCTGGCGCAAGCGGTCGGGCTCGACATGCGCGCGTATTGGACGCCGGGCCGGGAGTTTTTCCGGCGCGTTCCGAAATCCATCGCTGCGCGGGCCGTCACCGAG
>JANYDZ010000485.1 GCA_025363375.1 Hyphomicrobiales bacterium | reverse complement strand
GGCGACTTTGCGCGAGAATTTGGGGCTGCCGCGGCCGGCGAGCCGCTATGCGCGCAATCCGGCTTCGCGGACATGAACGCGTTGCTCTTTCTGGCTGCGCCGGCGGATCAGGCTGGAGCGACCGAAGCGACCTTGTAAGTGCGGACGTCGCCATTGGGCTCGCGCACGGAAACATATTCGCCGGGCGTGAAGGCGTGGGCGCCGAAGCGCCGGCCCGCTTCCTCGTCGCCTTCGCTCGCGGGGTCGTAGTCGAACATCCAGGTCGCGCCGTTCGCGCCGCCCGCGCGTTGGATCAAAACGCCGCGTTGCATGGTCACGCCCCTGCGCGTGCGATGGACGAAGCACAACGCCCGTTCCCTGCGCCAGCCCTCGACGCTGATGTGCGAATTCGCATCGAGCGGCGCGGTGAATTCGTAACCATGCTCGTCGCCGGCGTGAGCGACGTCAATTTGCCGCGCCGGCTCAAGCGTGACGCGGCGCATCCGCCAGGATTTTGACGATTGGACGTTTCCGGACATGAGCCCTCGCGTTGTCTTGCGCTTAAAGCAAAACGTCGTCAGCCCAGGCGAAGTGACCGAGCGGCGCGACGCAACGCTGGATATCTATCAAAAAGCGATGCGACGCGGCTCGATCCGCGTCAATTTCATCGCGCCCGGCCGCGCCGCCGCGGCTTCGCGGCGCGAACGCCATTCCGACAGGCGCAAAAAGGGCCGCGGAATCGCCTCCGCAGCCCGCTCACGGCGCCATTCCGCACGCCTCAATGCTTCGGCAAAAGGCCCTTCGCCTCAGCTTCCTCGATCAGCTTCAGCACCTTTGGCGGCGTCATCGGCAGCGAGCGCGGACGTATCCCGATGCATTCGCCAATCGCGTTGCCCACCGCCGCCATGGTCGGGGTGACAGGCACTTCGCCGACGCCGCGCAGGCCAAAGGGATGTTTGGGGTTCGGCACCTCGACGATGACCGTGTCGATCATCGGCACGTCGGACGCCACGGGCATGCGGTAATCGAGGAAGCCGGCGTTCTGCAATTTGCCGTCGGCCCCGTAAATATATTCCTCGTTCAACGCCCAGCCGATGCCCTGCACGGCGCCGCCCTGATACTGGCCCTCGACCTGCATCGGCGAGATCGCCTTGCCGGCGTCCTCCACCACGGTGTAGCGCATGATCTGCGTGAGGCCGGTCTCGCGGTCGACTTTGACATCGACGATGTGCAGGCCAAAGCCCGGGCCCGCGCCGGTGACGTTCATTTCCGAATGACCCGAGATCGCGCCCATCGTGTAGGTGGTTTTCGACGCGATGTCCTTCATCGACAGCGGCTCGAAATTGCCGACGTTGGAGCTGGCGGGACGGCAATGGCCGTCCTCGAAAATCACGCCGTCCTCCGGCACGCCCCAGATTTTCGCGGCGCGGCGCGTCAACTCGGCGATGATCTTGCGCGTGGCGTCGACGACGATCATGCCGCTTGAGAATGTCGTGCGGCTACCGGCGGTCACCCGGTTGTAGCCGAGCGAATGCGTGTCGGCGAGGATCGAGCGCACGCGGTCGACGGGAATGCCGAACTCCTCGGCCGCCATCATCGACATGGACATGCGCGAACCCGCGACATCCGCCGTGCCCAGGATAATGTTCACCGTGCCGTCGGGCGCAAGGTTGACGGTGCCCGTCGTCTCGCCGCCGCGGTTGAACCAGAAGCCGCAGGCGACGCCGCGCCCCTGTCCTTTGGGCACCGGCGATTTATAGTGATCGCAGGCCTTCGCGGCTTCCAGCGTCTCGATGAAGCCGATCTTGGTGAAAGTCTCGCCATAGATGGTTTTATGGCCTTCCTTGATGGCGTTCTTCAGACGGAAGTCGATCGGGTCCATGCCGATTTTTTTCGCGAGTTCGCTGACGACGTCCTCGACGCCGAACACCGCCTGCGGCACGCAGGGCGCGCGGAACGAAGACACTTTCGGGCGGTTCGAAACGACCTCGTAGGAAACCGTCTTGACGTTCTTCAATTCGTAGCGCGTGAACATCGCCTGCGGAGCGTTGGTGAAGGCCGAGCCCGTATAGGGGCCGGTCTGGAAGATCAGCTCGGAATCGGCGGCGACGATGGTCCCGTCCTTTTTGCAGCCCATTTTCGTGCGCGTCTGCGTGCCCGAAACCGGCCCGGTGGCCTTCATCACTTCAACGCGCGTGAGCGTCATCTTCACGGGCGCCTTGGCCTTTTTCGACAGAAGGATGGCGACCGGCTCGGTGTAGAACGTCGTCTTGCCGCCAAAGCCGCCGCCGAGTTCCGACTGCTGGATGCGTATTTTCGCGGAGTCGAGCTTGAGGATTTCCGTCAGCCGGTCGCGGTACACCCACGGCGCCTGCGTGCAGCACCACAATTCCACCTGACCGTCTTCCGAAACATTGGCGACGGAGGATTGCGGCTCGATATAGCCTTGATGCATGGGCTTGGTGTCATAGGTGTGCTCGACGACGACGTCGGCCTCCTTGAAGCCTTCTTCGGCGTCGCCGACGGAGAGTTCGAGACGCTCGACGACATTGGTCTTCTTTTCGGCGTCCGGGCCCTTGACCCCCTTGGTGCGCAGATAGTCGTGCAGGATCGGCGCGTTCGGCGCCATCGCCGCGACCGGGTCGATGACGTGCGGCAGCACTTCGTAATCGACCTTGATGAGCTTCAACGCCTTCCTGGCGATGGTTTCGCTGACAGCCGCGACGGCGGCGACCGGATGGCCCTCCCAGTAAACTTTCTCGCGCGCCATGGCGATGCGGCTCATATCGCCGCCGCCGGTGCCGGGCTTCAACTCGGGGAAATCGTCGCGCGTCACGACGGCTTTCACGCCGGCAAGCTTCTCCGCTCTGGAAACGTCGATCTTCCTGACGAAGGCGTGCGGGTGCGGCGAGCGCAGGAATTTTCCGATCAGCATGCCCGGCAGGAAAAAGTCGGCCGCGAATTTCGCGCGGCCCGTCACTTTGTCGAATCCGTCATGCTTGACCGGCGAGGTGCCGATGATCTTGTATTTGCGGTCCGGATTGAAACCGGGTTTTTCGAGAATGGCGCTCATGATCAGGCTCCTCTCATTTCTTTCGCGGCGGCCTGGACCGACCTGATGATTTTGTCGTAGCCGGTGCAGCGGCAGAGATTGCCGGCGAGCCAGTAGCGGATTTCGGTTTCGCTGGGATCGGGGTTGCGCTCCAGCAGGGACCGCGCGGCGATCAGTATGCCGGGCGTGCAGATGCCGCACTGAAGGCCGTTAAGTTCAAGGAAATTGCGCTGCAGGGGATGCAGCACATCGCCCCTGGCCATGCCCTCGATGGTGCCTATTTTCGCGCCCTCGCATTCAACCGCCAGCACGAGGCACGAACAGGCGAGGCGGCCGTCGAGCGTCACCGAACAGGCGCCGCAATCGCCGGTGGCGCAGCCTTCCTTGGTGCCGGTGAGCATGAGTTCGTCGCGCAACACGTCAAGCAGCGACTGATGGGTTTCGCACAGGAACTCGTAGTCGTCCCCGTTCACGTTCATGGCGAGGTGATGTTTCTTGCTCATGCTATGCGCCTCGCGCGTTCGAGCGCCTTGACGGCCACGCGGCGCGCGAGGACGCCGGCGACCTTGGTGCGAAATTCAATGGTGCCGCGCTTGTCGTCGATGGGGCGGCAAGCGGCGCTGGCGGCGGCGGCAAGCTTGTCGAGCGCGGCCTGATCGACCTTTGTGCCGACGAGCGCCGCGGCGCATTCCTTCGACACAATCACGGTCGGCGCCACGGCGCCAAGGCAAACGCGCGCCGCCGTGCAAACGCCGTCGGCGTCAAGCGTCAGATTGATGGCGACGCCGACGACGGCGATGTCCATTTCCGTGCGCGGCGTAAAACGCTCGTAGGCGTCGCCGGAGTTTTTGGGGCGCTTGGGCAGGAAGAACGATTCGATGATCTCGCCCTTGGCGAGATTCGTCTTGCCGGGGCTCAGGGGAATTTCCTCAACGGGAACCTCGCGGGTCTTTTTCGGACCGACGATGCGCGCGACCGCGCCGGCTGTGATCATCGGCGGCACGCTGTCGGCGGCGGGCGAGCCGTTGCAAAGATTGCCGGCCACCGTGGCGCGCGCCTTGACCTGAATGGAGCCTATCAGCTTGACGCCGTCGAGCACGCCCGGCCACGACTTGCACAGGGCCGCGTGCTCCATCATTTCCATGCCGCTGACCGCGGCGCCGATGCGAAAGCCGCCCTTCTCGGCGGTGATCTTGCGCAACACCGCAATTTTTTTGATGTCGACGAGCAACTCGGGCTCGATCAGGTCCGTCTCCATCTGCACGATGACGTCGGTGCCGCCGGCGAGAATCTTCGCGAGGCCTTTTTCCTTCGCCAGAAGCGCCGCGGCGGCCTTCAGGCTCGCCGGCGCCTCGTATCTCAACTCTGACATTGGTCCTCCCATGCGCCGCTCGCGGCCCGGCCATTGGCGCGGGCTCTTCGCGCGGTTCGAAAACAGAGTGCCCTTTTCCGCGCGCGCCGACAAGAGCCGGCGCTACGCGCCTTTCTCATTCGCTCAGGAAACCGCGGACCAACGCGGCGAATTCCGCCGGCTTCTCCATCTGCGGCATATGTCCGCAGCCGGCGATCGCCGCCAGGCGCGAGCCGGGGATGGCGCGCTGATAGATTACGCCGCAATCGAGCGGCGCAATCGCGTCCTCGGCGCCCCACACGATCAGCGTCGGCGTGCGCACGCCGGGCAACAGATGCGGCAGTGTGAGGCTGTGCATGTAGGGCTTCCAGGCGATCCGGCAGGTCATTTCGCGATGTTGTTCGATGAGATCGGTCTCCTCCGGCGTCAATTCACGGCCATAATATTTGACGAATTCCGCGGATTGATCGGGGTTGAAAAATCCACGGCGCAATCCAGTCATTCCCGACTCAAGGAAATAGTCGAAAATTTCGCCTTGCGCCGGTTTGACGCCCATCGGTCCCACGAGCACGAGGCGGTTGATGAATTGCGGCGCGACAGTCGCAAGTTCCGCGGCGACCCAGCCGCCGAGCGAATAGCCGACGATGTCGATCGGCGTTTGAAGTTTCAGGTCGCGGGCGAACCAGGCGACCCAGGCGGCGAGATCGTGAACGCCCATGATCCAGTCCGGCCGCGTCGAGGCGCCGTAGCCGGGCAACGACGGCGCGACGACATCGAAGCTCTCGGCGAGGCGCGCGTGGGCGTCGAGCCAACCGGGCAGGCCCATCTCGCCGTGGATCACAAGCAGCGGCGCGCCAGCCCCGCCGCGCCGCACCTCGACGTCGATCCCGGCGGCGCGAACCATCGCCGTGGCGTGAGCGTTGTTCAGCGCGGCCATGGGGTGACCTCCTTGCCGGTCAGCAGCGCGGATTCATGTTCGCGCAATTGCGGGATGACTTCCTTGCCGAGCAGTTCGATGCCCCGCATCGTCGCGTCGTGCGGCTTGCCGCCTTCGCGCGCCCAGAAGGTGAGATAACCGGGGTCGGTGCGGTCGATGATATGCTTGAACTTCTGGACGACGGTCTTTGGCGCGCCCGTGACGATCAGCCCGTCGCGCACCGCGGTTTCATACGTGCCTTCCGAAGCGCGGCGCTCCTTCGCCATGGTTCCCGTCTTCGCCAGTTTCGACATGTAGCCGGGCGGCGCCGCCCATTCGGGGTGCGGACCGCCGGTCGCCACGCCCGCGGACCCGGTGCCTTGCGACAAGGCAGACGGCACAGCGCGATTGCCGCCGATGGCGGAGGCGCCGCCGTAATGATGTTTGCCCATCTCGAAGGCTTCCGCGTCGGTGTCCATCACGCTGGTGTGGATGAGATAGCCCAGATGCTCGGAAGTCGGCGTCCAGCCGTCCTCCCGGGCCACTTCATGGTAGATTTCCCGGCACGAAGCGGTCGCGTCGAGCGCGCTGCCG
>JANYDZ010000500.1 GCA_025363375.1 Hyphomicrobiales bacterium | reverse complement strand
CGGCTCGCCCTTCGGATTGGAGAGAATGCGGACGGTGTTGTCCTCGAACTTCGAGCGCGCGCCGATGGGCTGGATGGTTTTGCCCTGCAAAGCGCTCCACTCGTCGTCCTTGAGCGCCTCGGCGGCGGCTCCCGTGACGCCTGCGCCGATGCTCGCCGCGCCAGCGATGGCGAGGCCGCGCCCGAGCAGGGCCCTGCGATGCAGCAGGCCGTTGCCGGCGACGAATTCATCTTTTGAAGACGCCCCCGCGGCGTCTCTTTTTTTGAAGTTGTCCACGATTGCCTCCCACTTATCGACGGCTTCAGCCGCGACATGACGCGAAACTAGCCGGGATGCCGGGAGAGCGTCAATCGCATCGCGTGCATCGCGCGACCCGCGCCCGTCACCGCGCCTTCACATAGGCTCCCAGTTCCGCGATCACCCGCTGCCGCAAGGAATCGTCAACGAGCTTGTCCACCGACGCCTCGCCCTCGATCAGGCCAAGTTCACGAAACAGCGCCAGGTCCTCGCGCAGGCTGTCGACGCCGATCTTGCCGTCGGGATCGCACCAGGCGAGCGCGTAGCTCCGGAAAAAATCCGGGTCGGTCGTCCCCACGCCCGTGTATTCGTTGAGGATGGCGATGACCGCGTCGGCTTTGGCGCCGCGCAAAAATCCCTTGTCGTCGAGCGCGTCGTTGTGATCGCGCGCGCCGCGGATCAGCGCTTTCAGGAATTTGTAGGCGACCTCGCGCCGCTCGCGGATCATCTTTCCCGAATAGAGAAACGAAGCGATCTCGTGGCCGGGATAGACTTCTTCATCGCGCATGAGCGGCGCGGCGATTCCCGCGCGAACGGCCTGCGTTGTATAAGGCTCCGCCGGGAATGTCGCCGCGACGGCGCCGTTCTGCAGCGCGGGCAGCATTTGCGGGAAGGCGAGATTGACGAGTTCGACGTCGTTCAGCGTCAACCCGGCCGTGCGCAAAATGCGGTTGAGCGAGCCGAGCGCGCCGGTGCCCACCGAGCCGTTGGCGATCTTCTGCCCTTTGAGATCGGCGACCTTCGCGAACTTGCCGGAGTCGAAATTGTCCTTGCGCGCGATCAGCGTCTGGCTGGCGAATCCTTTGGGGGTCGTCACCTTGCTGGCGACGAGGCGTATGTCGAGGCCGCGGTTGGCGGCGTTGAAGAGGCCCGCCGAGGCGGAGCCGGCCATGGCGTCGAGATCGCCCGAGGCCATCGGCACCAGCATGGCGGAAGCCGAGGCGACGTTGATCATGGCGACGTCGAGGCCCTCGGCCTTGAAGTAGCCGCGCTTGTCGGCGACATAGATGGCGACGTCGGTCGCCGTGCGGGTGTATCCGATCTTGACGCTGTCGGCGGCGGCGGCCGGGGAGGCGAGGGCTGACAGAGCTATCAGTGTTGCCGCGATCCGCTTCATGGGGCACTTTCAAATTGGCGCGCGCCTGCTTCCCCCGCGCTGCGGGAGAAGGCTGTGCGCACGACGCGCGGACCTCAGATCCGTTCCGGGAACCTGATAATAAAATTATCCCGGTTCGGCATTTTCACCTGCGGCAGGGTTTTCGCGTCCATCACCGCTTTCTCGTCGATCAGCTTGTTGGCCGCGAGTATATAGGCGACGGCGTCCCAGACCTCCTGATCGGTGAGCGTGCGCGGCGTGTTCCACGGCATGGCGCGGCGCACGTAGTCGAACAGGGTCGTGGAATTCGCCCAGAAGTTCTTGATCGTCTTGTTCGCCTCGATCTGGCCGGGTGGCAGCGGCGCGTCGGTGACGAGCGCGGCGTTCTTGCCGCCTTTCGCGCCTTCGCCGTGGCAGACCGCGCATTTCTCGGCGATCACCTTGACGCCGCCGGCGTAGGTGCCGGAGCCCGCCGGCAGGTTCGTGCCGTCGGGCAGAATTGTGATGTCCCACGCCTTGATGTCGGCTTCGGTGATCTTGTCGCCGAGGTTGGGACGATTGCCGAGACCATTCGTTTCGTCGGCGGCGAAGGCCGCTCCCGTTGCGAGCGCGAACGTCAGAGAGAGAGCCTTAAACGTAGACATGCTTGATCTCTCCCTTCGCATCGACGGCCCAACTGGTGAGGCTGTTGTAATGCTGGCTGTAGAAACCCATTGTGTTGACGACGGGTTTTTCGGTGACGCCGCGCTCGCGCACGAAATCGGCGCGCAGCGGTTGAATATTGCCTCCATCATCGACGGCTCGGCTGGTAAGCACGGCCGGCGAGCCGTCCCAGCGCCAGGGAATATGGAATCGCGTGAACGATTTATCCTGCGCGGGGCCTTGAACGGCGGCCTCCGCCCAGCTCTTGCCGCCGTCGGCGGAGACCATGACGCGCTTGATCGCGCCCGAGCCCGAATAGGCGAGGCCGGAAATGTCGTAATAGCCGGGGCCGTTGATCTTCATGCCGAACGAGGGATGCGTGATGAAGCTCTTCACCTCGTTGACGAAGTAGAATTTATAGGCCTTCCCGTTTGGAAGGATCGGCGAATAGTTGCGCGCCTCGTAAAAGGTCATCGCGGGCTGATCGGTGATTTTTATGCGGCGCACGTATTTGATGTTCATGTTGCCTTCCCAGCCGGGCAGCAACAGACGCATGGGATAGCCCTGTTCGGCCATCAGCGGCTCGCCGTTCTGGTAGAGCACGACGATGGCGTCGTCCCACGCCTTGGTGAGAGGCACCGAGCGCGTCAGCGCGGCGGTGTCGGCTCCTTCCACGAGCATCCACTTCGCCTTGGGATCGACGCCGGCCTCCTCCAGCAACGTGGAGAGCAGCACGCCCGTCCATTCGGCGTTGGAGACGAGGCCGTGCAGATGTTGCAGGGTCGCCTGCACAGGCTCGTTCGAGAACATCGGCGACGAATTGCCGCCGCATTCGACGAAGGTCTGGCGCGTCGTCATGGGGTAGCGCATCAACTTGTCCAGCGTGAACATCAACGGCTGGCGCACCATGCCGTGGATGACCATCTTGTGTTGGTCCGGATTGATGTCGGGAATGCCGTTGTGAATGATGGTGAAATGCAAATGGTTGGGGGTGACGGTCCCGTGCAGTTTTTCGTGCGGCGTGCGCGCGTGCTGCGTGCGCGGCTCGCCATTTGGATTGGAGAGAATGCGCGTCGTCTTTTCAACGTACTTTGAGCGTACGCCGTTGGCGGCGATTGTCTTGCCCTGATAGGCGCTCCATTCGTCGTCGACGAGCGGAGCGGCCGCCGCGCCGCGGAGGCCAACGCCCATGCCCGCGCCCATGCCCGCGATCGCAAGGCCGCGACCGAGCAGCGCCCGGCGGTGCAGCAGGCCATTGCCGGCGACTTGTTCGAGTTGCGCCGGGTCAAGGCCCGGGGGCGGCTTTGGATTGCCCATTATTTTCTCCCTGTGCGCGGGTGTTTTCGAACACGCTGAATCTCACGCTGAATCCCTCGGCGCGCGCCGGGGTCATGGTGCGATGTTGGCGCGCGGATGTCCAGAGCGGCGGCATGTGATATTCGCATTCCTGCGGGTCCGCGCAGGAAGGTCTGTTGTCGAAGGGCGCGGCCGCTGAAGAGGAACGCATTCATGCCGGTCTTTGGACCCGTCATCCCCGTATTGCGGATTTTCGACGAGCGGAAGGCGCGGGAGTTCTACATCGATTTTCTCGGTTGCGGCGTCGCGTTCGAGCACCGCTTTGGCGAGAATTTTCCGATCTACTTGGGCCTGTCGCTCGGCGGCTGCGCGCTGCATCTTTCCGAACATCATGGCGACGCCAATCCAGGCGCGCATGTGCGCGTGCAAACCCACGACGTCGCCGCATTCATCGAAGCCTTGCGGGCCAAAGACTACAAATTCGCCAAACCGGCGGCGCCCGGGCGACAGCCATGGGGCTCGCTGGAGGCGACGATCGTCGATCCATTCGGGAACAGGCTGACCTTCACGCAGGACGTCAGCGCCGCCGAGGGCGGCGCCGACGATCGTTCCGGACAAGGTTGAGATTGAATTCCAGTCCTTGCAACGCCCTACGATAATGTGCCTTGATCGGGCCGCCGCCGCGCGCCCGCGCCGGGGGACATCAAGGAGGAGCCCATGACTTTTCGTAACGCCGTCCTTGCGCCCGTCCTGGCCTTTGCCTTGGGCAGCGCGGCTCTTGCGACGTCCTGCTTCGCGCAGGTGGTCGATTTCGGGAAATATCCGGATTTCAAGGGACAATGGTTGCGCCCGCCGGGCGCACCGAACAACTGGATTCCGCTCGCCGGCCAGCCCCCGCTCACGCCCGAATATCAGAAGGTCTGGGACGACGTGATAGCCGACATGAAAGCCGGCGGACCCGGCAACTGGCCGTCGATTTTTTGCATTCCGCAGGGCATGCCCGGAATGATGAACATGTACGATCCCATGGAGATGATCGTTATGCCCGAGATCACCTACATCCTGATCAGTCACAACGACGATTCGTATCGTCGGATTTACACCGATGGCCGCGACTGGCCGAAGGAGGCGACGCCGACGTTCGCGGGCTATTCGATCGGCAAGTGGATCGACGAGGACGGCGACGGCAAGTACGACGCGCTCGAAGTTGAAACGCGCCATCTCAAGCTGCCGCGCAGTTACGACACCTCCGGCGTTCCGTTCCACGTCGACGGCAAGGCGGTCGTCAAGGAACGAATCTATCTCGACAAGGCCGATCGCAATGTGTTCCATGACGACATCACCGTCATCGACAACGCGCTGACGCGGCCCTGGTTCAAGCGGCAAACGGGCGCGCGCAATCCAAATCCGAGTCCGGCATGGCGTTCCGACGATTGCTCGCAAAACAACATGCACGTGCGCATCGGCGGCGAAAACTATATTCGCAGCGCCGACGACAAGCTGATGCCTTCAAAGAAAAATCAGACGCCGCCGGATTTGAGTTATTTCAAACAAGCGGGGAAGTGACGCCGACGATCTATGTGCGATTTCGCACCGCGCGCGCCGCGCGGGGGTGGCATCCATGTTGCGGCGAAAAAAAGCGCGGCGCGTTGGCCCGATCGGGCGGGGGACGCGCTGTTCGCGGTGGGAGTACCGGCGTTGGTTTACGGGCCGGCAATCCGGCAAATCTCCGCTTTTGCAGCGGCTTGGCTTTCACCAACGAGGACAACGAATATGTCGAAACAAAAGGTTCCCCAAAGCGCCCCTCCGGCTCCCGGCGTCGTCAACTGGAACACGCCGAAAAAACGCGATCTCGTGGAACGCGCGTTGTCCGACGGGATAACGGACCCCGCCAAAATCATCGCGTGGGCGAAAAACCGCAATGTCGCGATGACGGTCGAGGAGGTCAAGAGCCTCGCCGCCGAAATCAAAGGGCCGAAAACGAAGTCATGACGGCGCATTGAAGAAGGAAATCAGGATATGGCACCGCTACCACATAGCCACACACCACATCCCCATCACGGCGCGCATCACCACGCGCCGCCGAAGAAGCCCATTCACTATCATAATATCACCATCGACGGGACCGGAACGAAGTCCTACAAAACGCCGGTGTATTACGAGCACGCCGTTGTCGCCCTGCTTCAGCGCATTCACAACAGCCACACCGGCCAGGCCGTTTTTCACGAATTCGAAAAGCGCACGCACAAGGTCATGAAGGTCATTCCGCTTGAAAACGTCGTCAACGCGTTCGCCGGCGCCGACGATATTCTGCACGCGACGGCCAAAGGGCAAATCCTGCGCAGCGGCGCCGACGGCAGCGTGTTGACGGACGCCGCTCAGAACACTTGGGCAGGCAAGGGGGGAGGCAGCGATTCGACCGTTTCCTTCAATCCGCTTACGTGGACCAAGTTCTGCGCGCAGAAAAAAAGGGGCCACAAGTGCGGCGCGCATCCCGACGAAATTCTGTTTCACGAGATGATCCACGCGACCCGGCAAATGCGCGGCATCCTCGATCCCAAGCCGCTCGGCTTCTTGTACGACACCGAAGAAGAGTTTTTCGCGATCGTCATCGCCAACATCTACGCGTCGGAAACCGGCAGGCAGATCGACATCCGTTCCGACCACGCGGGCTTCGAACATCTGACAACGGACACCAACGTCAAGTTTTTGCCGAAGAAGGATTACACGGACTACCGCTATCGCCTGGTGCACCAACTGGTCAGGACCGAGCCGAGAATGGCGATGGAACTCGCCAAATTGAAGCATGTGCCGTTCAATCCAATTCGCCGGTATTTTGAACTCCAGCGCTCGCACCATCCCGTTCACGGTCACTGACCGGACGCGGGAGCATGACTCCGGTTCGTGGGCGAACCGGAGCCGAAGCGAACCGAGCGCGCGCAAACAAGGGACCCGCCGCCATGAAGGCAGTGACTGCAATTGTGACGATGGCGCTTCTCGCGCTGGCCGCGCCCGGCAGGATCGCGGCCCAGCCCATGCCTTGCGGAATCAGGCCGAACGACTGGTGTGCGCCGAAGGCCGGAGACGCCTGCGGACGCCACCGCAACGTCGAGGCCTGCCGCGCGGATTCGGCTTGCTATGGGGTTCCCTACGCGGGGCAATCGGCGGTCAAATGCGCCTACGACAGGCGCGGGTTCGGAACCAATTGTCCCACAGTGGGATGCACGAGCGCGCCGCCGGCGGGCTCCCCGCGCTGACGGCGGCGTCGCGTCCGCGGGGCGCGGGCAAAACCATCAGTGCGTCGGCGCCGCGTCGTCCGAAATCGTCACGCGCTTCATCAAACGCCGCTCCTTGTCGGAGAAATCCGTCCGCGCGTGGCTGGTGCAGCGGTTGTCCCAGACGACGATGTCGCCGACTTGCCATTTGTGCTGGTAGATGAATTTGTCCTGCTCGATGTGGCCGCAGAGCTCGTCGATCAGCGCGCGACTCTCCGCCGGCGAAAGCCCGTTGACGCGGTCGGTCATCAAGCGCGAAACGTAAAGCGCCTTTTTCCCGGTCTGCGGAATGGTGCGCACGACGGGATGGTGCGCGTGCGGGCCTTTTTCGGCGTCTTCCTTCTGCCCGGGCTGGGTTGAGCCGTAGGTGAAGGCGTTGAGCGCGGTGAGGCCTTCGAGGCGCCGTTTTGTCGCTTCGGGAAGCGTCTCGTAGGCGCGCGTCATGTTGGCGAAACAGGTGTCGCCGCCCTCGCGCGGAATTTCGATGGCGTGCAGCGCGGCGCCGCGGCACGGCTTTTTCTGGTGGACGCGGTCGAAGTGGAAGGCCATTTCTCCGTCGGGGAGCGAGCCCAGCAGCTTGCCGTCCTCGCGGATGTTGGAGATGACCATGATGTCGTCGCGCGTCGTCAGCGGCGATTTGAAGCGGGCTTTTTCGATTTCGCCGAAGCATTTGCCGACTTCGACGAGTTCGGCGTCGTCGACGACCGGGCCGCGCAAGAGGACGACGTGATGCTTTATATACGCGTCGAAAATGGCCTTCGCGTCGGCGGACGTGATGTTGCGCACGTCGACGCCGGAGATTTCAGCGCCGAGCGGAGCGTCGAGGGGGGTGACTGTGATCGGCATGAGAGCGTCCTGCGGGGCGGTTGTCGCCGGGACATAGCTTAAGCCGCCGCCGCGTTTCAAGCCAGGCGGCGGCGCTTGTCGAAGCCGGGCGCCGCGCGATAGGGATGTTTCGATCGGGACGGGAGCGGAACATGCGACATTTCTGGCGTATCGCGGCGGCGGCGCTGTTTTGCCTCGGCGCCGCGCGGGCGCGGGCGCAGGACGCCGTCGCCGCCTTCTACAAGGGCCGGACCGTCGCCATCGTCGTCGCGTCGTCGCCGGGCGGGGGCTACGATTTTTACGGACGCCTCGTCGCGCGCTTCATGAGCAGGCATATTCCCGGCAATCCGCAAATCGTCGTGCAGAACATGCCGGGCGCGGCCTCCAACGTCGCGGCCGCCCATGTTTATAACGTCGCGCCGAAGGACGGCACAGTGATCGGCGCCATCTTCATGGGGGCGGTGGTCGAGCCCCTGTTCGGCGAGCAGAAACGCCCGACGCACGACACGTCGAAATTCAACTACATCGGCAACGCCAATGTGGACGCC
>JANYDZ010000405.1 GCA_025363375.1 Hyphomicrobiales bacterium | reverse complement strand
GCCGTCCGACCGTTCCTTCGCCTCGTTCGAAGAGGCGCGCAAAAACGTCGAAGCGCCGAAACTGGCGGACGATCTCGAACTCGTGGCGAGCCAGCAGTTTCTCGACGTGTTGATTGAATATCCGATCGCGTCCGACGCTTCGGGCTTTTCCATGCGGCTGCGCGTCGACAGGCTGGCGCGCAACGTCGCGACTGCGCTGCGCTTTCTGCCGCCGAACGGCGCGACGCGCGCCTACGAATTTCACGACGATCCCGGGGTGATCTACCTCGACCCCAGTTTTGCGCAGGCCGCGTGGAGTTTTACCGTCTCCGGCTTCTGGCACATTCTCGAGGGCGTCGATCACCTGCTGTTTCTGCTGTGCCTCGTCATTCCCTTTCGGCAATGGCGGCCGCTGGCGGCGATCGTGACGGCGTTCACGGTGGCGCATTCGATTTCGCTGATCGCCTCGGCGCTCGGATTTGTCACGGACGCCCTGTGGTTTCCGCCGCTGGTGGAAACACTGATCGCCGCGACCATCGTCTACATGGCGCTCGAGAACATCGCGGGATCGACGATATCGCGGCGCTGGATGATTGCGTTCGCCTTTGGCCTTGTGCACGGTTTCGGGTTTTCGTTCGGTCTGAGGGAGACCATGCAATTTGCCGGCGATCATCTGTTGGCGTCGCTGCTGTCGTTCAACGTAGGCGTCGAAATCGGCCAACTTTGCGTGTTGCTGGCCGCGATTCCCGCGCTGATCTGGTTTTTTAAATACGCCGTCGCCGAGCGCGTCGGCGTCGTCGTGCTTTCCGCGTTGATCGCGCATACGGCGTGGCACTGGATGATGGAGCGGGGCGCGTTGCTGGCGAAATTTCCCTTGCCGCGTTTCGACGCGGCTTTCGCGGCGAGTCTGATGCGCGGCGCCATGGCGCTGCTGATCCTCGCCGCGCTCGTGTGGATCGCCAACGGCCTCGTCAACAAATGGGTGGAGCCGAAGCGGGCTCCCCGCGCGGGCAAGTAGCTATTTCAGCAGGACGGCGGCGCGTTCGATCACGGCTTTCGGCAATTGATAGATCTGCGCCACAAGTTTTTCGATCGCCTCGCCGCGCACCGGGCGTATTTCGTAGCCGCCTTTTTTCGCGTCGGCGAGCAATTCGGGATCGGCGAGCGCCGCGTCGAAAGCGCGGCGCAGAAGCTCAAGACGTTCGCGCGGCACGCCGGGCGGCGCCGCATAGGGCCAGGCCATCGCGTTGCGCGCGAAAATCAGGCGCAACAAGGCTGAATCATCGGCGTTTTTCGCGAGATCCACGACCAGGGGGACGTCGGGCATATCCGGATGTTTGGCCAGCGCCATCTGCAGGAGAACGTGGATTTTCTTTTCGGGAACCCAGGCGGGATGGGTGAAATTGAGGCTCGACCAGGACCAGCCGCAGCGCCCGTTGACCTCGCCGCGCTCCATGGCGAGATCGATTTCGCTGCCGCCGGGATAGCCGGTGACAATCTTCATTTTGGTCCCGAAGACGCCGTTGAGGATGGCGGGAAACTGGTAGCTGTCGCCGCTGCGTCCGCTCGCGCCGACGGTGAGTTCGCGCTGCGAGAGCTGTGCAAAGCTTGTCACGCCCGACGCCCCCCACGACACGCAGGCGCTGACCTCGTCGTTGGCGCTGCCAATCCAGCCGAATCTGGTCGCCTCGAAAGCGGCGCCAGGGGTGCCCACCAGCGGATCGAAGGATATGCCGCGTCCAAACGTGCCGAGCGCCGTGCCGTCCTTTGCGCCGACGTTGTAGAGCCAGTTCGCGGCGCGCAAGCCTCCCGCTCCGTCCATGTTGCGCACGACGATCTGCGGAGCGCCGGGGATGTGCCGGTGCAGATGCCGCGCCACGAGGCGCGCATAGAGATCGTAGCCCGCGCCAACGCTGGAGCCGACATGGATTTCAAGGGTTTTACCAGCGTAAAAATCGGGAGTTTGCGCGCGAACGGCTAAGGCGGGGGCGAAAGCAGCGAAGGCCAGCGCCGCGCCGAGGGAACACGATTGCGTGCGCCGGCGGTTGTTGCGGAAAAACAAGGCCTCGATCTCCGTAGCGCGTTTTGACTGTCGCGGGAACTGCGGCATCCTACCGGGCCGTCGGCGGCCCGCGCAATGGATTCTGATTGAATCGGGATCCTGGCTGGATCGCTCAGGCCGCCATTGCAATCAGCCGCGTCAATTGGCATATCTGGGCGCGCGCGGGTGTAGCTCAATGGTAGAGCAGAAGCCTTCCAAGCTTATGACGAGGGTTCGATTCCCTTCACCCGCTCCAAAATCCGCCATCGCCCGTGTGCGGACCGCGCCCCTCAGGGGGCTACGCATTCCAGCGGTCTGGCGTAGCCGCTGTCGTAACCGCAGGTCGGCTGCGTCCAGGGATCGCAATTCAGATTGTGCCGTCGAACGAAGGCCATGCAGACTTCGTGGCGCGCGCGCTGCGCCGGAGTTTCCGGCCTGGCAATGGTCTGGGCGGCGGGCTTGTCTGTGGTTTTGGGCGCGGCGGCGGCCGGCGTGGGCGGGGTCGCGCCGTTCTGGGTTTGCGCGGGCGCCGGCGCGGTGAGCGCCAGCAGGGCGAGCGCCGCCAGCGCGCGGGATGAACGGGCGGGGGATGTTCGCAAATGCGTCGTCTGTCGCGGGGTCATGGGCGCCTCAAGGTCTGGAATTTTCACAAATTCATATTGGCGCCGATCGCGCGCGCCTTCCAGAGGGCGCAATGTCGCGCACAAAGGAGTGGCGCAACTCTTGTGCGCCGCGCGGATTCCGCGCTAGCCTGCGTTCCGCGACACAACAATCCGGCGCGACCGGAACGGGAGGAATTGATGAGGAAGCCCGCACTTTCATTTACGCTGGCGCTCGGCGCCTTGCTGGCGACAGGTCTCGCGTCCGGTCCCGCGCTCGCCGACAAGCCTGTCGACAGGCCCGTGGTGAAGGTCGATCCCTCTTTCGACCAGCTTGTCTCGCCCGACGCGAAAATGGAAGTGATCCGCGAGGGCTACGGATTTACAGAGGGAGTGTTGTGGAACGACAAGGGCAGGTTCCTGCTTGTCACCGACATGCCCGCCAACATCATTTACAAGCTCTCGCCGGACGGAAAGCAGCAGAGCGTTTACCTCGACCACAGCGGCTACACGGGACCCGACATCTGGCGGGTCGGCTTCATGCAGACGAACGGGCGTGACAAGAGCGATCCGCGCTTCGAGGAATTCGCGATGATCGGCTCCAACGGCATGGCCTATGATCCGCAGGGCCGGCTCGTTTTCGCGACATGGGCGGGGCGCGGCATCGACCGCATCGAGAAGAACGGCAGGCGCGTCACGCTGACCAACAGCGTCGACGGGAAAATGTTCAACGGCACCAATGACCTCGTCGTCAAGAAGAACGGCACGATCTATTTTACAGATGGCTACGGCGGCTTGCGCGGGCGCGAGAACGACCCGAAGAAGGGCATTGATTACAGCGCCTTGTTCATGTGGAAGAACGGCAAGACCGCGCGGGTGACGACGGATTTGCCGAACACGAACGGTCTTGCGCTGTCGCCGGACGAAAAAATTCTCTACGCCAACGGCAGCCGCGACAAGACCCTGCGCGCCTACGACGTGCAGGCCGACGACACGCTGACCAACAGCCGCATGTTCTACGACTGGAGCAAGGACACGCGCCCCGGCATCACCGACGGCATGAAGGTGGATGTGAAAGGCAACGTGTGGGAATCCGCGCCGACGGGCGTCTGGGTGATCTCGCCCGAGGGAAAACATCTCGGGACTATTCTGGTGCCGGAGCTTGTGGCGAACGTGGAGTTCGGCGATCCCGATCACAAGACGCTTTACATCGCGGCGCGTTCGAGCGTGTACAAGATACGGTTGAACGTGGCGGGGATACCGTGAGCGAGAAAGCGGCGCGCGCGCCCTTCTCCCAATAGGCGGGGAGAAGGGCTTTCAGCGTTCGCCGCTCAATTTTTCCCGATAAAATAATCCCCATTGTGATCCCGCTCGATCAGTCCTTCGCCGCGCAACCGCTCGATCTCCAGCACGATTTCGCGTCCGTCGCGGCTTCCCAGCAGCGACATGATCTTCGCGAAATGGGTTGGGCCGCTCTCCTCCAGCGCCTGCCGCACCGTCTGAAACCGCGCGGGGCCGCCAATGACAGGCGCTTGCGGCACGCGCCCGGTGATGGACGTGTTTCGCGGATAGGGAAATGTGAGGTCGAATCCCGCTTTCGCCCCGATGCCACGCGTCAGCGCGGACGGGTCCATCGGCATGACCTTCATGTTTTCCATGACGACAATGTCCCTGTTCGCCTGGAAGCGCGT
>JANYDZ010000359.1 GCA_025363375.1 Hyphomicrobiales bacterium | reverse complement strand
GCGCGCGCCGCGCCGCCAGAGTAGCGCAGGACTTGTCGGGAATGAAGACTTGCCTGGAATGAAGACATGCCTGGAATGAAGACTTGTCGGGAATGAAGGCTTGCCTAGAATGAAGGCGGGACAGGGCGGACGCGCCGGTTTGAGAATCGCCATATTTAGAGTTCATTCATTTTTGCAGGGTTAATATTTCGTCAACCACCCGGGCCCGCTTCATGCTGCGGAAGATTGTTCGTTTCGTCATGTTCGCCAGCCTCGCCTTCGTGCTGGCCGGCGCCGGCGCGTGGCTGTGGGTCGAGCGTGGCGCGCAGGGCCATATAGCGAGCGCCGTGAAGGACGCCGAGCCAGCGAAGGCCGGCATCGTGCTGGGGACGTCGCGTCTGGTGCGCAGCGGGCGTTCAAACCTCTATTTCTCGCACCGCATCGAAGCCGCCGCCGCCTTGTTTCACGCGGGGAAGGTTGAGTACCTCATCGTCAGCGGCAATCAGCAGAATGGCGGGCGAAAACAGGGCGACTATGACGAGCCCGCCGACATGCGCGACGCGTTGGTGGCCAAAGGCGTGCCGGCGGACCGCATCTATCGCGACCGCGCGGGCTTCCGCACGCTCGATTCCGTGCTGCGGGCGAAAAGCATTTTCGGACAGGACAAGGCGATTATCGTCAGCCAGAATTTTCACGTGGTGCGGGCGCTCTATCTGGCGCGCGCCAATGGTCTGGCGTTTTCCGGTTTTGCGGCGCGGGATGTGCCGGAACTCTACGGCGTGCAGGTGCAAGCGCGCGAGTTCGTGGCGCGCATGGGCGCGGTGGTGGACGGCCTGATCGGTCGCCGCGCGCGCGTTGGCGGGCCCATGATCGCGTTGGGGCGCGAGGGGGCGGGTTGAGCGCTATTTTCCCGTTTTTTGCAAATACGCCAGCAGATCCGCGCGATCCGCCGCCTCCGTCATTCCCGCATAGGGCATGCGGTTGGCGGGCACGATCTTTTGCGGTTCGGCGATGAAGGCTTCGAACGTTTGGGGCGACCACGCGATGCCGCTGCGTTTCATCGCGGGAGAATAGCGGAAATCCTCGATCTCGCCGGCCTTGCGCCCGAAAACGCCCGACAGGCTCGGCCCGACATTGTTGACGCCTTTTTCGAGGGAATGGCACGCCGCGCAATCCTCGAACTTTTTCTCGCCGCGCGCGGCGTCGCCCTCCGCGAACGCGGCCGTCGAAAGCGCGCCGAAAAGGCACGTCGTGAGAATGGAAAATTTCGTCATGCGGGCGCCAGGGGTCCGGGGTTTTTGATGTAGCGGTTCTTGATCGCGTCGGCGGTCCAGTAGGCCAGGGCGCCAACGGGGCCGGTGGGATTATAGGACGCGTTGTGCGCGAAGGCGTTGGCGCCGACGACGAAGAGATTGTGGCAATCCCAGCTTTGCAAATATTTGTTCAGCGCGCTTTCGCGCGGGTTCGTCCCCATGATCGCGCCGCCGGTGTTGTGGGTGGACTGATAGGGCACAACGGTCCAGGGATCGGTGCGGGCGGTCGCCGCGTTCATGGCGGTTGGGTTCATCGAACGGGCGATGCGGTTGACGGTGTCGGCGGCGTGGCGGCCCATTTTATGCTCGTTGTCCTTGTAGTCGAAGGTCATGCGCATCAGCGGCTGGCCGAAGGCGTTCTTGTAGGTGGGATCAAGGTCCAGAAAATTCGCGCGGTTGGCCATGACGCTGCCGCTGGCGCCGATGTTCATCGCCATCTGGTAATGTTTCGCAGTCGCCTGTTTCCACGCCTTGCCCCATTGCGGCGTGCCCTGAGGCACGGGGCGATAGCCAATGGGCAGCGCGGTGTTGAAGCCCGCGCCCACATTGTAGCCGCCCAGGAATCCATGCGGGCCGCGATCGAAGCTCCAGTTGATGTTGAAATCGTCCATCGTGTAGTTGGAGCCGCCGGCGTTCATGAAGGGGTTGAAGTGGCGGTCCTCGAAAAACAACGTCGCGCCCGCGCCCGTCTGGTAGCAGTAATTCTTGCCGACGACGCCGGTTCCGGCGGCGGGATCATAGGGCGCGCCGATGCCCGAGGTCAGCATGAGATGCACGTTGTTCAGCACATAGGCGCAGAGCAGCACGACGCCGGCGGGTTGTTCGAACTCCTCGCCGGTGAGCACATTGGTGTAGGCGACGCCGGTGACTTTCTTGCCGGTGGAATCCTTGAGCACTTTCGTCGCCCATGAACTCGTGCGCAGTTCGAAATTCGGGCTCTTCATGGCGAAGGGGATGACCGCCACGTGGGGAGAGCCCTTGGCGTTGGCCTCGCAGCCGAAGCGCTGGCAATAGCCGCAATATTGGCACGCGCCGAATTTCGCGCCGTCGGGATTCGTGTAGGCGCGCGACGCATTGGCGCTGGGGCGCGGAAACGGATGGTAGCCGGCGTCCTTCGCGGCTTTGTCGAACATGGTGCTGGCGAGGATCGGGGTGAGCGGAGGCAGTGGATAGTCGCGCGCGCGCGGCGCCTCGAACGGGTTGCCGCCGGCCTGAATCTGGCCCTTGATGTTGCCGGCCTTGCCGGAGATCGCGGCGGTATATTCGAACCTGTCGTAGAAGGGCTCCAACTCGGCGTAGGTGATGCCCCAGTCCTGAATGGTCATATCGCCGGGAATGAAATTCTTGCCGTAGCGCTCCTCGTACATGGAGCGAACCTTGAACTCCATGTCGGTCCAGCGCCAGGTGTGGCCGCTCCAGTGCACGCCCGAGCCGCCCACGACATCGCCCGGCAAAAAACTGCCCAGACGCCGCATCGGCAGGGCTTCCTGGCCGGGATTGTTGCGCACGGTGAGCGTGTCGCGCGCCGTGTCCATCATGAGGTCGTGGCGGATGACGTAGCGCAATTCGTCGCGAATGTTGGGCACGGAATAATCGTTGGCGGTGGTGCGCATCTGGCCGCGCTCCAGCGCCACGACCTTCATGCCGGCTTCCGCGAGTTCTTTGGCGAGAATGCCGCCGGTCCAGCCGAGACCGACGATCACAGCATCGACTTCCTTGAGCTTCGTAACCATGGGGCGCTCCTCAGCTCATGTCGGAAATGCTGGTGGGATCGTTGGGGAAAACCTTGTCGCGGTATTTCTCGACGTTGTCGCGATGCACGGCGATGGCGCCGGGAAAGCCGATCATGCGCCAGCCCGCCTTGTTGCGGTTGCCGCCGTGGATGGGATCGGAAAACATGCCCTCCATCACGGTCTGGTAGACCATGGTCCAGAAGGGGCCGGCCGGCGGGCCATTGTCGAATTTGATTTTGCCGGTGGAGAGGCCGAGCAGAACTTCCTCGCGCTGTTTCTCGTCAAGCCGGTCAAACGGTTTGGCGTAGGTTTTCACGCAAAACGCGTTGGTCGCCTCGATGCCGGCGCGATAGAGCTGCGAAGGCGTCAACGGCAATTGATAGCCCTGACTGGGCGTGCCCGTCTTCCACGGGCCCTGCATGTAGAGCCTGTCGCCTTTGCCCCAGGCGCCGGCGAGCGCGCGGTCGATGTAAATGTTCAGCCCGACATCCGTGCCCTTCGGCGTGAGATTATCGGCGGGCACCATGTGATCGACAAGCGCTTCGACGAAAGCGGCTTCCCGCGTGTTGAGGAAGGCGTAGGCCGCGGGGACAGGGGCTGGCGGCGCGGGCTGTTGCGCGGTTGCAGCCTGGGGCAGGGCGGTCGACGCCGCCGCGCCGCCGAGGGCCGCGCCCTTGAGGAAGTCGCGGCGGGCGAGGTTGGGGTCGGACATCTTTGCATCGGACATGCGGGCCTCCCTGTGTATGATTTGAACGCGCTCGCGGCGTTCTGGATTTTTCGGAGTTTGCGCCTGTTTGAGCGGAGTGTGCAAGGGCCCTGGAGCGGTTATCGCCAGGACCGATCCGAAGTCTGACCGATCCGAAGTCTGCCCGATCCGAAGTCTGACCGATCCGAAGTCTGGACGCTCTGACTGCTTTGTGTTACAACTGAATACATCGGCGGCGCCCAGGGGCCAGAATGTCAGTTCCATCACCAACGATTTCCATCCGCTTGCCGGAGGCGGCCCGAGCGCGTCTTGATCGCGCCACCGCCAGGACCCGGCGCTCGCGGTCATTTCTCATGCAACGTGCGCTTGAAAAACACCTTGATGAGATCGAGCGCGAAGAGGCGCAGTCAATGCCAAAGCGGCGCTTGACGACACTGCTCTCGCTTGCCGGCGCCGGCGTTGACCCAAAATCGCCGCGCAGCGTTAAAGAAATAGACGAGCATCTGCGCTGGCTGCGCGACAATGGATAAGATCGGGCCTGGCGCGCTCGTTTACATCGACACGAATATCTTCGTGTATCTGGTAGAGGTTGACCCGCGATTCTATCGTGGCGCGCGGAAGGTTTTTCAGGCACTCGAAAAGGTCGAAGCACGAATCGTCGCCAGCGAGTTGACGATCGCCGAATGTCTCTACCAGCCTTCCAGAATGGACAATTCCCCAGCTGTCGAAGCCTATGAGCGTTTGTTCGCGAGTGGCGAAATCGAGATTATTCCGCTCGATGGCGCCCTTGCGAAACGGGCGTCGATGCGGGGCGGGAAGGTTGGGCTGAAACTCATCGACGCCGTGCATTATTTCGCGGCGCTGGAATATGGCTGCGAAGTTTTTCTCACGATTGATAGTGCGTTCAGGTCGGGGCCGAAGATGCGGGTGGTGATGCCCGAGGGGGCGTAGGCCCTCCGGACAGAGTGCCGCTTTCATTGATGTGCGGATTAAAAATTTGTTGATATTGACGGAAATCAAGTCTCGTTGA
>JANYDZ010000318.1 GCA_025363375.1 Hyphomicrobiales bacterium | reverse complement strand
AGAAGACGAGCGTGTCGACGCCTTCCCTGGTGAGATAAGTCGTCAGCGATGTCTGGAAAAAGGCGGAGGCCTTGGTTTTCGCCAGCACCCAGTCCGGCTTGCGCGGCGTGATGGCTTTGGGAAAGTCGTTGAAGCCGGGCTTGCGCAAGACAGCGCCGCTCTTCGTCGCATTGCCCGCCCATACAGCGTCCGTCAGATTGGCGAGCGAGTAGACAATCGGCAGGTTCTGTTTGCGGAACATTTCGATCAAACGCGCGATGCGCGGCATGGCGGCCCAGGACGAAGGACCGCAGGCCGTGGGATATTCAGCGACGGCGTCGTCCAGCGACAGGCCTTCGGAACCGCAGAAGCCCATCGTCACATCGACCACAATCAGCGCGGCGCGTCTGCCGGGCTTCAACGCGCCCATGAAACCGGCCTTCTTGTAAAAACGCTGTTCGGAAGCGGGGATGAGTTTTTCCCAGTCGCGCATATTGGGCTCCTCTGCGTGGAGATTGGTTGGATGTTATCCTAGGAGGCCGGCGCGCGCGCGTCCACAGCGGCTTGACCGGAGCGGCGGGAGCGCATTAATCCTGCGCGCCCTTCCGGAGAATATCATGACTCGCGCCGCCGCCCACCCCGTCGCCGAAATCTTCACGCAGCGCTGGTCGCCCCGCGCCTTCACCGACGCGGCGATTTCCGACGCCGACCTTATGATTCTTTTTGAAGCCGCGCGCTGGGCGCCGTCCGCCTCGAACCTGCAACCGTGGCGGCTGATTTATTGCAAGCGCGGTTCGGCAAATCACGCCAATTTCCTGGCAGCGCTCAATCCCGGCAACCAGATCTGGGCGAAGAACGCCGCCGCGCTGGTGTGCTTTGCATCCAAAACGACGCTCACCAGGGATGGCGCCGAGGTTCCTTCCCCCTCGCACCATCTCGACGCCGGCGCGGCGTGGATGGCGCTCGCCCTGCAGGCGACCACTCTTGGCTGGCATACGCACGCGATGGTTGGCTTCAATCATGAAGCGACGCGCAAGGCGCTGCATGTGCCCGAGGGCTTCGCGCTCAATATTTGCGTCGCCATTGGCAAGATCGGGGACAAATCAACTTTGCCGGAGGCGCTTGCCGCGCGCGAGGCTCCAAGCCAGCGCCTCCCCATGGGCGACATCGTCTTTCCTGAAAAAATGCCATAGACCGGCGGCGCACAGGCGAAAGGTCTTGCCACAACGCGCGACTCTGTCAAATTGCGGCGAGAGTTTTCGCTGATTCGCGTCGATGTTTCGAGACCATCCGGGGGAGCAGGCTTGTCATCCGCCGATATCGAGAGCGCCCGCAAAGACCTGCTCCTTTGGAGCCCGCCCATTATCGCCGATTTGATGGCGGGCTCTTATGCCGCAAGTCTTGGCGTGAGGCATCCATCCGCCCGGCTGTTCGCCTCCATGCATACGCGCATGTGGCGCTTCGTGCTGCAGGACAACCGCTCCAAACTCGCCGAGGCGCGCAAGGAGTTGACGGACATGGCGCTGCTCGCGGGCCTCGACAGACCCCGTCTGGAAGCCATCGATCAGGCGGTTCTCGAGGAGTTGCTGGACGTCATTGCGGCAAGATTTACCCGTTCGCCTGAACATGTGCGCACATACAGCCGCGTCTTGTTGAAAACGGCGGCCGACCTCACGGAAATGCGCTTGCTCGCGTCCTGACCGGCGCGCGCGGACCGATTTGCCCGGCGCGGCCTCCCATGCGAGACAGGCGCGGTGTCAACTCGCAGGTGCGCACGAATCATGGACTGGTCGCCGCAACAGGACGCAGCTCTGCTGGCGGTGTCGGAATGGCTGAAAACGCGCCGGCCGCAGGTTTTTCGCTTGTTCGGCTATGCCGGCACGGGCAAGACGACGCTCGCCCGCCACATCGCCGGCGACATGAAAGGCGAAGTCGCGTTCGGCGCCTTTACGGGCAAGGCGGCGCTCGTCATGCGCTCCAAGGGCTGCGCCGACGCGCGCACCATTCACAGCATGATCTACCGCCCGAAGGACACCGAATCCGAAGAGCCGATCTTCGAGCTCAACGCGGACGCCGCCGCCGCTTCCGCCAGCCTGATCGTCATCGACGAATGCTCCATGGTGGACGAGGAGTTGGGGCGCGATCTGCTGTCGTTTGGAAAGCCGGTGCTTGTGCTGGGCGATCCCGCGCAATTGCCGCCGGTGAAGGGCGGCGGATTTTTTACCGAAGCCGAACCCGACGCGATGCTGACTGAAGTGCACCGGCAAGCCGCCGACAATCCGATCGTGCGCATGTCCATGATCGTGCGCGAGGGCGGACGTCTTGAGCGCGGAATTTATGGCGAAAGCCGCGTGATCGCGCGTGGCGAGATCGATCCGATGGCGGTGACGCAGGCCGGGCAGGTTCTCGTCGGCATGAATCGAACGCGCCGCCTCTACAACAAACGCCTGCGCGAATTGTTCGGTTTTTCCAGCCCGCTGCCGGAGCCGGGCGACAAGCTCGTGTGTCTGCGCAACGACCGCAAGAAGGGCCTGCTCAACGGCGGCATCTGGACGGTGAAATCGCTGTCGCCCGCGCGGCGCAATAAATTGCGCATGAACCTCGTGCCGGAAGAGGACCCAGGGCGCAAGGCGTTGCGCGTCGGCGTGCTGCCGGCTTTCTTCGAGAGCGAAGAGGAAATCCCCTACGCGCTGCGGCGGGATTCGGACGAATTCGATTATGGCTACGCGCTGACGGTGCACAAATCGCAGGGCTCGCAATGGGACGAGGTCGTGCTGTTCGACGAAAGCGGCGCGTTTCGCGAGCATCGCAACCGCTGGCTCTATACGGGACTGACGCGCGCGGCGGTGAAGATTACCGTCGTGGTGTGATTGGCCGGCGCCGGGTTGATCCAACGCAAACTGGAAGGCGAACTTCCCTGATACGCCGTCATGGCCAAATCAGGAGGCCTCAAATGCGTTCCAGTATTATCGCGGTTTTCGCCGCGTCGGGCTTTGCGGCCGCTTCGCTTTCCACGGCCGCTCAAGATCATCATCCCGCCGCGCGCGCGGAGCGCCCGGGCATACAAGTGGCCCAGGCGGCTCCGTCAAGCGCGCCGACGGCGGCGATGCCGAACATGCAGACGCCCGGCGGCGGCGACATGCACGCCCCGCTGGTGTTCACACTTCGATCGGGTATTGCCGAGGGCCGGATGGTCTATATCGGCGTCGGCGGCGATATTGATGAAAAGGTCAACCCGCCGCTCTCGATTCATGAAGGCGAAACGGTTCAGATCAACCTCATCAATGGCGAAGGGGCCGAACACGACATCGTGCTCGACCAGTACGCCGCGCGATCCGGCCGCGTTGTCGCGAAGGGCGCCAGCACGTCGCTGGTCTTCACGGCGGACAAGACCGGCGAGTTCTCCTATTACTGCACGCTTCCAGGCCACCGCGACGCGGGCATGGAAGGGCGGCTGAAAGTGCTGCCGGGAGCGCGCGCGGCAGCGGCGGCTGTCGCCCGCGACATCTCGCGCGATCCCTCCGATCTTGGCGCGCCGCTGCGCGGCCGACCCGCGCAGATCGTTCGCGTCGATCTTGCGACGACCGAACTCAAGGGTCAACTCGCCGACAAGACGAGTTATGATTTCTGGACGTTCAACGGAAAGATTCCCGGCCCGTTCGTGCGCGTGCGCGTCGGCGACACCGTCGAGGTGCATCTGAAGAACGATTCCGACAGCATCATGGTGCATTCCGTGGACTTCCATGGAGCCATCGGGCCGGGCGGCGGAGCGGAGTTCACCCAGGCGGACCCGGGGGAGGAAAAGATTTTTACCTTCAAGGCGCTGACCCCGGGCCTCTATGTCTATCACTGCGCCACGCCCAGCGTGCCGCATCACATTACCAGCGGCATGTATGGCCTGTTGCTGGTCGAGCCGGAAGGCGGCTTGCCGCAGGTCGACCGCGAATTCTATGTCATGCAGGGGGAACTCTACACGACCAGGCCGTTCGGCGCGAACGGGCATCAGGAAATGGATTACAACAAGCTGATCTCCGAACGACCCGAATATTTCGTCTTCAATGGCGCGGTCGGCGCGTTGACCAGGGCGCATCCGCTGCGCGCCAACATCGGCGAGACCGTGCGCATCTATTTCGGCGTCGGCGGGCCCAATTTCACATCTTCCTTTCACGTCATCGGCGCGATATTCGAGCGCGTTTTCGAAGGCGCGAGTTTAATGTCCCCTCCTTTGCAGGGCGTTCAGACGGTCACTGTCGCGCCCGGGGGCGCGACGATGGTTGAATTCAAACTGCTCAGAGGCGGCCGCTACACGCTCGTGGATCACGCTCTGTCCCGGCTCGAGCGCGGCCTCGTCGGATTCCTGCACGTGGATGGACCGCGCGATGACGCGATCATGTGGGACGGCCCGGCCAAGGCCTCCGTCACCACGCGATAGAGGCAGGGCGCCATGGACGACGTCGCGCTCGCCCGGCTGCTGCATGTGCTTGCCGTCGTTTTCTGGATCGGCGGCGTCGGCTTTGTCACCACAATTTTGCTGCCGGGCGTCCGGCGGTTCGTTCCGGCGGCGGACCGCGCCAGCTTTTTTGAAAGGATTGAAAGGCGCTTCGCCTGGCAGGCGCGCGCAGCGACGCTGATTGCCGGCGTCAGCGGCCTTCACATGATCGAGCGCCTCAATCTGTGGTCCCGCTTCGCGCCGGCGCAATTCCACCAGTTCTGGTGGATGCACGCCATGGTGGCGGTGTGGGCGATTTTCACCTTCGTCCTTTTCATCGCCGAACCGCTGTTTCTGCATGAATTGTTCATTGTCCGCGCCGCGGCCGCGCCGGAGGCAACGTTCCGGCTGATCGAATTCCTGCACCGGGCGCTCCTCGTCGTCAGCCTCGTGACGCTGGCGGGCGCTCTGGCGGGTGCCCACGGCTCGGCGCTGTTCTAGCGCAGCGCCGTCTTAACACAGCGCCGTCTTGCACTTGCGTCGAGCATCCAGCGGCGTCTAAATGGCGCGCAACCATCAGATGCGGGCAAGTCATATGAGCGGCAAGTTTCACGGGCGACGCGAAGATTTCCGGTTGGTGACGGGACAGGGAAAATATACGTCCGACTGGAACCTTCCCGATCAGGTCTACGGGCATTTTCTACGCTCGGACCGCGCCCATGCCGAACTGCTGGGCGTTGACGTGAGCGCGGCGCTGAAATCGCCTGGCGTTCTGGCCATCGTCACCGGCGAGGATACAAAGGCCGCCGGTTTTGGCCCCGCCCCGGCTTTGATCAGGTTTCCCGGCAAGGACGGAATGAAGCTGCGCGATCCCCACCGCGAAGTGCTGGCGGAAACACGCGTGCGTTTCGTCGGCCAGGAAGTGGCGCTGATCGTGGCGCGGACGGCGGCTCAGGCGCAGGAAGCGGCGGAAAAGATCGTCGTCGATTATCGCGATTTGCCTTCGGTCACCGACGCCGAAGCGGCGCTGCAAGCCGACGCGCCCCTGCTCTACCCTGAAATTGAAAACAATCTCGCGTTTGATTTCGAATACGGCTCGAAAGAGAAGACCGACGAAGCCTTTTCGAAAGCCGCGCACGTCGTCAAACTCACGCTCGACGCCAAGCGCATTTCCGGTAATCCCATGGAGCCGAAAGCGGCGACTGTTTCCTACGACGCGGCCAGGGACGTCTACGATCTCTATGTGCCTTCGCAAGGCCTGACGATGATGCGCCACGGACTCGCCGTCGGCACAAAAATTCCAGAGGAGAAACTGCGCGTTCACGCCCACGACGTCGGCGGCGGCTTTGGCATCCGCGGCGAGGCCTATTCGGAATATTGCGCGCTGATGCTGGCGGCCAGGAAGGTCGGCAAGCCCGTCAAATGGGTGGGTACGCGCGCGGAAACCTTTGTCAGCGATCATCACGGACGCGGCGTGAAGCTTTTCGGCGAACTGGCCCTCGACGCGAAGGGCGAATTTCTCGGCCTGCGCGTCCAATGGATCATCAATGGCGGCGCCTACTTGTCGTCGCCCGGCGGCTTCACCAACACGCTGGCGCCGTCGAGCAATATCATGAGCATCTACCGCACGCCCGCCGTGCACGGACTGCACCGCCTCGTGCTGACCAATACGACGGCCACCACCCCCTATCGCGGCGCCGCGCGTCCCAATGTGACCTATATGATGGAGCGGCTTATCGACGAGGCGGCGCGCGAAATGAACATCGACCGCGTGGAATTGCGCCGGCGCAATCTCATCCCGAAGGAAGCCTTCCCCTACAAGACGCCGACGGGCGCCGAATATGACAGCGGGGATCCCGCCGGCCTGCTCGACGACGCGCTGAAATTTTCCGACTATTCCGGTTTCGAAAAACGCCGGGCGGAGGCCAAGGCGCGCGGCAAATTGCGCGGCATCTCGGCTTGTGTGTTCGTTGAACCGGCTGGCGGCGGCGGATCGCCGGTTGAGGAAACCGCGATCCAGTTCGGCGCCTCGGGCAATCCGACGATCTACACTGTGTCCGGCCCTTCCGGGCAGGGTCACGAGACAGTGTTCCCGGAGATCGTCGCGGAAGTGTTCGGCGTGAAAGCGGAGAATGTGACGCTGCGCTTCAGCGATCCCGACGGCCCCGCGCTGCGCGGCGACGGCACCATTGGTTCCCGCTCGCTCATGTCGCACGGCGGCTCGCTGTTGCTGGCGGCGCGCGAGAGCGTCAAAAAGGGGCGCGATCTCGCCGCGAAACATCTTGAAGCCCACGCCGACGACATCGAATTCACCGACGGGCGCTTTGTGGTTCGGGGCACCGATCTTGGCGTCGGCATTCTCGAACTCGCGAAGATTTACGCGGCGAAGGGGGAGAACCCGCTCGACACGAAGTTCGGCCTGCCCGCGCCGCGCGCGTTTCCGACCGGCGCCCATGTGGCCGAGGTCGAGGTCGACGCGGACACTGGAGAATGCGAACTGATGAGCTATGTCGCCGTCGACGACGCCGGCAACATCATCAACCACACGCTCGCCGAGGGCCAGATTCACGGCGGCATCATGCAGGGGCTTGGGCAGGTGTTCGACGAGGCGGTGATCTATGACGACAACGGCCAGATGCTGACGGGCACGTTCATGGATTATTGCATGCCGCGCGCCCATGAATTGAAAGGGCTGAAGCTTTACGACCGACCGATTCCCGCGCCCGGCAATCCGCTCGGCGCCAAGGGCGTCGGCGAAGCGGGCGCGACAGGCGCCGTGCCGACGCTGGCTTGCGCGGTGATCGACGCGTTGCGCCCGGCGGGGGTTCACCACGTCGATTTTCCATACACGCCGTCAAGGCTGTGGAACGCGATGAAGGAAGCGAAACGTCAAGCTCCGCTTCAGCCCGGCAAGCTCCACCTGTCGTAACGCAGCGCGTCGACGTTGACCGCCGTGCCGTGACCGCGCGGCGGCCCCTTGGGAAGATGCTCGGCGCCGGTGTAGCCGCTCTTGCAATAGAGCTCTATCATATTGCCTGAGGGATCGCGGAAAAACATCAGGGTTTCCTTGCCCTGGCGGGTCCACAGGTTTGAGGTGGGGATGCCGCAGGCCGTCAGCCATTCCTTCATGGCGACGATGGTTTGCGCGTCGCAGTAGAACGCAAAATGCGGATATTCGTTGCCGGGCTCGATGAAGGTGCAGCCCTGGGTGCCTATGCCGACTTCGATGTCGCCAAACATGAAGGCCGCGAAGGTCGGCGTATTCACCCTGATCTTGCCGCCCAGCACTTCGCTGTAAAAGAGCTTGCCTTCGTCAAGGTCGCGGCAGGGCATGCTCACATGGGCGAAATCGCCGAGCTGCGGGCGGCGCGGCTTGCTCGTTTGAACCGCGGCTTCAAGAGATTGCGTGGACGTCATGACTTCCTCCTTGCGGCGCGCCGGTTCAGGCCGGCTTCCATTCCCATCATATTAGCGCCAACCCGCGCACGCAAAACGGGGGTCACTGCACGTCGATCTTCTCGCGCACGAGCTTCACGATCGCGGGATCCGTTTTCAGAATCCGCGCGATCGTTTCGGCCAGAAACTCGGGCGTTTGCGGTTCGGGATCGATTTTCTGCGTATGCAGGAACCGCACGAACTCGGGATCGCGCATCACTTGTGCAAGCGCCCCGCGCAAGATCGCGACGCGCTCGGGCGGCGTTCCGGGCGCGGCGACAATGCCCTTGCCCGACATGGAATTGGCCGAGATCAACGCCAGCGTTTCCTTGTCGCGCGCATTGTCGGTCAGTTCCGAGATCAAGCGCACATCCGGCAAATCGCGATGGCGCACGCCGCCGACCTGCGCGAGCACGCGTATTTTCCCTTCCGCGATCCAATCGGGTTTGAGCTGACCGAGGTTCGACCAGTTGACCACGGTGGCGTCGACTTCGTTTTGCTCCATCGCCAATAAAATGCCGGCCATAGTGGGATAGCCCGTGAGCACCTTGAACTTCGTGCCGAGAATGAAATTCATTCCGCGCGGCACCACGACATTGCCCGCGCCCGCCGCCGCGCCGCCGACGACGACTTCGCGCGCGCGGGCGTCCTCGACGGTTTTGACCGCCGAATCGCCGCGCACGATCAACACGGATTGATCGCCCTTCGTGAGCGTGCCCAACGGCGTAAAGGCGTCGGCTTTATATTCAATCACCCCCTGATCGGCGTAGAGCAATTGGGCGCTCGCCGTGCCATCGAAGAGAATGCCGAGGCTCGTGCCGTCCTTTGGCGCGAGTTTGTAAAGATAGGTTGCCATCTTCATGCCGCCAGCGCCGGGCATGAACTGCGCGATGGCGGCGGGACGGCCCGCTATGTATTTCGGCAAATGCGCGGCAAGCGCGATGGCGATCTGCGGATAGGAGCCCGCGCCTTCGAAGGGCGAGAGAACGGAAATGGTCTTGCCGCGATAGAAATCAGCGGCGGTCTGGGCGCGCGCGGGCAAAGCCAACGCAGCGGCCGACAGGCCGACGCAAACCCATTTGGTGATTTGAAGTCTCAAACGCGCCTCCGTGATTTTGCCTGGAGGTTAGCACAGCAACGACGGAAAAATCACGCGGAGAGCGGACAGGGGAGCGCGGACTTCCCGGTCCGCCCTCAATCGTCGAACTTCCAGACTGCTGCGAATTTCAGGGCGGACCGGGAAGTCCGCGCTCCAGATTTTGCCTATTCCTCCTTGTAGCCATACTCTGGAATGCCCTGCTCGGCGCCGTAATACTTGTAGGGCAGGAATTTGCCGGACATGGTCAGTTTCACCCGGTCGCCCTTCGGGTTTGGCTCGCGCTCGAACTCGATGTTGAAATCGATGGCGGACATGATGCCGTCGCCGAATTCTTCCTCGATGATGGCTTTCCAGGCGGGGCCGTTGACCATCACCATTTCATAGAAGCGATAAAGCAGCGGATCGGTCGGCGGCATCCGCGTGCCGCGACAGGGCACCTCGTTGAGCATGCGCTCTTCGACGCGCGACAGGCCAAACAGTTTCGCCGCCTTGGCCGCAAGCGGCTTCACGAGCTTCATCTGACCCATCAGCGCGCCAATGACGAGCACCGGCGACATGCCGCCAATCTCGGTCGTGATGTGTTTCCAGGTCCAGTCTTTCTCGCGCTTGATGTCGAGGATTTTTTCGGTGAGGTTCTCGCGTTTCATGCTGCGTCCTTATGAAGCCAATGCAGGGCCCGCGCGGGGCTGCGAGGCGCCCATGCAGAAGGCATACCACGCCGCGAAAGGCGTGTTGACGGCGCTTCAGGGCCGACCGCAGCGCGCCGCGACAGCGCCTGGATGAAAAAGCAGGCGAAAGCCCAATTTATTGGCGCCGCTTTCGGATTCGCGCCCTATATCGACTCCTCCCGCGGCATCTGTTTAAAAGACGACATCATTCATCCCGGGAGGAAAAATTATGTCGGACGCCATCGCAGCTTTGCCGCAGCAAAACGTGCTCGTGACAGTCGAGGAGGGCATCGCCTGGGTGTCGCTCAACCGCCCCGGCAAGCGCAACGCCATCAATCCCGGCATTGTCTTTGAAATGAACAAGGTGCTTGACGCGCTGGAGGAGACGGACGCCGTCAAATGCGTGGTCATGACGGGCTCGGGCGAGGCGTTTTCCGCCGGCATGGACCTCAAGGAATATTTCCGCGAGCCCGACGCCGGCGAGCCCATCGCGCGCGAGCGGCTCAACCGCGCCAATTCCGCCTGGCAATGGCGCAGGCTGATGTATTATCCCAAGCCCACCATCGCCATGGTCAATGGCTGGTGCTTCGGCGGCGCCTTCCAGTTTCTCTGCGCCTGCGATCTGGCGGTGTCCGCCGACGAGGCGACCTTCGGCCTTTCGGAAATCAACTGGGGCATCATTCCCGCCGGCATCGTGACGAAATCCGTCGCGGCCGCGCTGCAGCAGCGCAAGGCCATGTATTACATCATGACCGGCGACACGTTTGACGGGAAGGAAGCCGAGAAAATCGGCCTCGTGAACTTCTCGGTGCCGAAAGCGGAGATGGTCGACAAGGTGAAATCGATCGCCAAAAAACTCATGGAGAAGAACCCCCATGTGCTTCGCGCCTGCAAGGTCGGTTACCACTACACCCGCGAGATGAGCTGGGACATGGCGGCTGAATATCTCGGTTCGAAGATCGACGCGACCAAATTCCGCGATCCCGAACAGGGCGCCGTCAAGGGCATGTCGCAATTCCTGGACGAGAAGTCTTATCGTCCGGGTCTCGGCGCGTATAAACGCGACTAGGGGTTGAAGATTATGTCCGATCAACGCCCGCCGCTGGCGCGGTTGCTGCGGCCAGGCTCGGTCGCCATTGTCGGCGCCTCCGCCGAGCCGCACAGCGTCGGCAACAATGTCCTGGTGAATCTGAAGAAATTCGGATTCACCGGACAGGTGCATCTGGTCAGTCGGCGCGCCGGCGAGATCGACGGGATCGCTTGCGCCGCGGCCATTGACGATTTGCCGGAAGGGATCGACGCCGCCGTGCTCGCGGTGCCCGCGAATGTGGTGAAGGAATCGCTGGAAGCCTGCGCGCGGCGCGGCATGGGCGGCGCGGTTGTGTTCGCGTCCGGATTCAGCGAACAGGACGAGGCCGGCGGGATCGCGCAGGACGAATTCGCGGCGGTGGCGGCGAAGAACAATCTCGCGGTCATCGGTCCCAATTGCATCGGCCTGGTGAATTACGCCGATCGTGCGCCGCTCACTTTCGAGCCTGTCGACGCCGTCGCGACGCATGGCCCCGGCATTTGCGTCATCGCGCAAAGCGGCGCCATGTCCGGCAATATTCGCTATGCCCTGCAAGGGCGCGGCGTGCCCGTTTCGCATTCGATTTCCACCGGCAACGAAGCGGTGACCGCATCCGAGGATTGCGTCGATCTCCTGATCGACGATCCCTGCG
>JANYDZ010000290.1 GCA_025363375.1 Hyphomicrobiales bacterium | reverse complement strand
CCGCGGCTTTCGCGGCAGGGGCGCACAGCCCCGCGCAGGCAAACACGGCCGCGGCCAGTTTCATCCGGTTGTATTTCATGTGACGAATTCCTTTATGGTAATCGACGCGCTAAATTCGAAAATTCAGATTGTACTGAATTTAAGAAATATTTTACCGTATTTATATTGTCAAGTCCGAGGTCAATTCAATTGACCCGGATTTTAAAAAAAACACCCCTGGACGGGTGTTCGCGAGGCAAAAAATGGCAGAATTGATTGGCCGAAATTGCTGAATTGCCCGCTCAGTTCAGCAGGCGCTTCAAATCCGCGATGCCCTTGCCGACGAGGTCAGCCGCGGCGGCGCCCGTCGTCTGGCTCCTGATGACGCTCTCGGCGGCTTTGACGGCGGCTTCGGCGGCGGCGGCGCGGACTTCGGCGGTTGCCTGTGCTTCGGCCATGGCGATCTTGGCTTCGGCCTGCTTCTGCCGACGCTGGACGAAATCAGCCATGCGCGCGGCGGTTTCCCTGGCGAGGTTGTCGGCTTCGAGCCGCGCCTGCGTCACGATGGCGGCGGCTTCGGTCTCCGCGTCGGCCACCTTCTTCTTGTAGGAGGCGAGCACGGACTCGGCCTCTTCACGCAGCCGCCTGGCTTCGGCGAGTTCGTCCTCGATCTTCCTGATGCGCTCGTCGAGCGCGCCCGTCGCCTTGCGGTGGACGCCGAGATAGCCGAGCAGCATGACGAAAACGGCGAAGCCGGCGGCCACAAAGAATTCTGCGTCGAAATGCATGTTTTCGCTCCGCTTAGGCGTTCTTCACAGCGGCGACGGCCGCGGCGATGGCGTCCGCGCTGGCCGCCTTGCCGGTGAGCTGTTGCACGATGGCGGCGGCTGCGTCGCGGGCGATGGCGTCGACATTGGCCATGGCCGCCGCCCGGGTGGAGGCGATGGCGGCTTCGGCGGCGGCCAGTCTGGCGTTGAGATCGGCCTCGATGGTCTTGCGTTTCACGTCGGCTTCCGCCGCCGCCTTGGCGCTGGCTTCCTGCCCCATGGTCTGGGCGCGCGCCCTGGCGTCGGCGAGCGTCTTGTCATAAGCTTTCCCGGCGTCGTCCGCCTGCTTCTGCATGGCGGCGGCGCTGTCGAGATCGCCGGTGATCCGGTTCTGGCGATTTTCCAGAATGGCGCCGACGCGCGGCAGCGCGACCTTCGCCATCAGGTAATAGAGAGCGCCAAAGGCAAGCGCGAACCAGAGCAATTGCGACGAAAAGGTGCTGGCGTCAAAGGGCGGGAAGCCCGCCTTGTGCCCGCCGGCGTCATGCTCGGTTTGCGCTGTCGGCGCGCCAGGTTTGGTATCGGCCATGGATGGAATCCCAAACACAGCGGCGCCAAATGCGCCGCCGCTCAAGCGTTGGACGAAGGACGTTTCAGACTGCGAAGAGCAGCAGGAAGGCGATGAGCAGGGCGAAAATGCCGAGCGCTTCGGTCACGGCGAACCCGAAAATCAGGCGGCCGAACTGGCCGTCGGCCGCCGAGGGATTGCGCAGGGCGCCCTGCAGGAACTGACCGAAGAGGTTGCCCACGCCGATGGCGGCGGCGCCTGTGCCGATGGCGGCAAGGCCGGCGCCAATGAGTTTTGCGGAAGCTGCGTCCATAATGTCATTCCTTCAGTTGGGATGGTTGGGTTGGAAGAGAAACCTTGCAGCCGGGCTCAGTGCCCCGGATGCAAGGCGTCGTTGATGTACATGCAGGTGAGCATGGCGAAGACATAGGCCTGCAGGAAGGCGACCAGCAGTTCAAGCGCCATCAGGCCGACAACGAAGAGGAAGGGCAGCGGCGAAATCACCGCCCAGCCGCCCGCGCCCAACAGCATGACGACGAAGCCGGCGAAGACCTTCAACGTGATGTGGCCCGCCAGCATGTTGGCGAACAGACGCACCGAATGGCTGATCGGGCGCGACAGGAAGGAGATGACTTCAATCATCACCACCAGCGGCAGGATCGCGCCAGGCACGCCCGAAGGCACGAAGAGATTGAAGAAATGCAAGCCGTTCTTGGCGAAACCCACGACAAGAACCGTGAGAAACACGATCAGCGCCAGCGACACCGTGAT
>JANYDZ010000284.1 GCA_025363375.1 Hyphomicrobiales bacterium | reverse complement strand
AGTCGTGCGCGACGTAATCGCCGAGCGCCGCGCCGCGCCGCGCGCCGACTTCCTCGGCGAACTCGTCGCCGCGCGCGATCAGGGCGACAAGCTCACGGCCGTCGAACTTTTCGACATGATCTTCGGCATTTTCGGCGCGCTCGCGACGACGCCGCGCTCGGGCTCCGGCGCGCTGCATCTCATCTACACGCATCCCGAACAATGCGCGCTTCTGCGCGCCGAACCCGCGTTGATTCCGCAAGCCATCGAAGAATGCCTGCGCCTCGCCGGCAACGGCTATTTCACCTTCCCGCGCGTCGCCACGCGCGATACCCAGGTCGGCGGCACGCGCATTTTGCAGGGCATGATTGTGCGACCTTCCCCGCTCGCGGCCAATTTCGACGCCGACGTCTTTCCCGATCCCCTGCGCTTCGACATTCACCGCAACCCCCGGCGCATAATGACTTTCGGCGCGGGTCCGCATCATTGCATCGGCAATCTGCTCGGCCGCAGAACGCTGGTTCTGGCGGCGAGGCAATTCATCGCGCGCTTTCCCGACGCGCGCCTTGCGGACCCCGATTTCGTCCCCGTCTATGGCGGCGCGACGGGCGAACTGCGGATGAAAAGCCTGCCTATGCTGAAAGAGTGAGCCCCTACTCGACCTTCACCCCCGCGGCGCGCGCCACATCGCTCCAGCGTTTTGTCTCGCGCCGGATGAGATCGGCGGAATCCGCGACGCTCAAGCCCCACGGCACGACGCCGATCTTGTTCAGTTGCGCGGCCACTTCGGGAAGAAAAACAATCTCGCGCATCGCCGCCGCGTATTTATCGCGGATGCCGAGCGGCGTTCCCGGCGGCGCGGTGAAGGCGGTCCACGTGTCCGACAACAATTCAGGCATGCCGACGGACGCGATCGTCGGCAGGTTCGGCGCGATCGGCGGCGGCTCCTTCGTCAGGCTCGCGAGCATGCGCAATTGCCCGTCGTTGGCCAGCGACATCACCGTGCCGATGTCGGCGAACATGAAATCCACATGCCCCGCGAGCACGTCGGTCAAGGCCGGCGCCGCGCCGCCGAAGGGCACATGCGCCTGTTTCGATCCCGTCAACTGCTCAAACAAGGCGCCGGTCAAATGCCCCGTCGTGCCGATGCCTTGCGAAGCGTAGGTGAGTTTTCCCGGATTGGCCTTCGCATAGGCGATGAATTCCCGCGCGCTCTGAAATCGGGAGCCCTTCGCCACCACGAGCACATTGGGAATGTAGGAGGTGATCGTCACCGCCTCGAGTTTTTCCGGATCGAAGCGCAAATCCTTGAACAAAACCTTGTTGACGGTGATCGGCGCCGGCGGCGAAACCAGCAACGTGTAGCCGTCAGGCGCCGCGCGATAGACAAAATCCGCCGCGATATTGTTGCCGGCGCCGGGGCGGTTCTCGACAACGACATTCTGTCCCCATCTTGTTTGCAGATGCAGGCCCATGATGCGCGCGATCAGATCGTTGCCGCCGCCGACCGCGGCCGAACAGATGAATTTGACCGCGGCTTTGGGAAAATCGGCGGGCGCCTGGGCGAGTGTCCCGCCGGTCGCGGTCAGAGTGGCAAGGCCGGCGAGTGTTTGGCGGCGGTTGAGCATGAGATCCCCAGGGCGGCGTGCGACAATCGGCGCGACCATAATGACTTCGCCGCTTGTTGCCTACCGCCGCCGATTGCCCAATTGCTTCGCCGCCGTTTCCGCGAACCACGGGTCGAGCGCGTCGTCGACGCTGATCTTGCCTTCGATCAGGCCTTCCTTGCGGAACACCTCGAAGTCCTCCTTCAGACTGTCCACGTTCGGGCGCCCGTCGTCGTCCTGATAGGACATGGTCAGCGTGCGCAGAAACGCCTTGTCCTTCACCGATGTGTTCTCGGCGATCAGCGTCAAAAACTCCTCGGCGTCCTTTCCGGTCAATTTGCCGTCGACGAGGGAATCGTTCTGCGCCCGCACCGAACGAAGATAGGCGCGCATGAAGCGCAGCCCCGCGTCCTTGCGTTGCGTGCGGAACCTGTCCGCGTACAGCATCACCGACATCTGGTGATCGGGATAGATTTGATCGTCGGTCATGAACGCCACCGCGAAGCCCCTGCGCACCGCTTCGCTGGCGAAGGGTTCGGTCGGAAACGCGACATCCGCGGCGCCGTTTTGCAGCGCGATAATCTGTTGCGGAAAGCCCATGTAGACGCGCTCGATGTCGCTCTCCTTCATGCCGGTCTGTTGATAGATGCGGTTGAGCGTGCCCATCGCCGAGGAGCCGGGCGCGGCGCTGGCGATTTTCAAACCCTTGAGGTCGCCGAGCGTCTTCACGCGCCCGCTGGCGATCAGCTCCTTGCGCACCAGAAGAATCTGGCTGTAGCGCCCAAGCGCCGCGCGCGATTTGTCCGCGACGATGCGCATGCCGATATTGCGCGCGATGGCGTTGTAAAGCCCCGCCGATGGCCCTCCCGCGGCCGCGTCGAGATCGCCTGAAGCCAGCGGCGCGATCATGCGCACGGCGGAATCAAAATTGACGAAGTTCATTTCGAGCCCTTCGTCGCGGAAATAGCCGCGCTTCTCGCCGATGAAAAACGGCAGGTCGGTCATCGAGAAAGTCGTGCCAACAGACACTTTGTCGGCGGCGCGCGCGCGGGGCCCATGCGCGACAACAACCGCCACGGCGAGAAGAATTGACAAACGAACGCGCATTTTCGCCCCCGTCAAACCGGATCAGCCGGCGCGATCGTCGAACGCAGCACGCCAATATCCGGCGATTTCACCTCCACAATGTCGCCGGGTTTCAAAAACAGATCCGGCAAAACCTTTCCGTCCGGCCCCTTTTTGCTCGAATCCATGGCCGTGCCCGGCCCGGTGCCGCTGGCCAGAATATCGCCGGGATACATCGTCAGCCCGAAGGTCAGATGCTCCAGAAACTCGCTGAACGAAAACGCCATCTCCCGCGTGTTGAAGGATTGCCGCCGCTCGCCGTTCACAAAGGTCTCGACCGGAGTGTTGAACGCGTCGAGTTCATCCACCACGATGCAGGGCCCGAGCGAATAGCAATTGTCGAAGTTCTTTCCGCGCGCGAAATTGAGATTGACCGTAGTCGGCGGAAAGTCGCGCGCGCTCCAGTCGGTGAACAGCGTGACGCCCCAGATGGCTTTGGCGGCGTCGGCCTGTTTGACGTTTTTGATCCGCTTGCCGATGACGATGGCCAGTTCGCCCTCGTAGTCAAACCGCGTCACGCCGTTGGGATATTTGACCACGCCCTCGGGCCCCTGCGCTTCGCGCTCGATCTTCCAGCTGCCCCAGAATCCGCGCGCCCGCGCCATGGCGAGGGGATCGTCCGCGGGCTTGTCAATCGCCCCGCGGTTGACCGCCATGGCGGCCGCGTGGGCGGGAAAGTTTCCGCCGCAGAAGGCGACGCGTCCCCGTCCGGGCTTGGGCGCGCGCAGGCGTATTTTGTCCGCGTCGAAGGTGATTTTTTCGCCGCCGACGCCGGCGCGGGAACCAGCTTCGCCGAACAGATATTCGACGGCCTTGCGCGTCATGTCGAGCGCTCGGTCGCCGCCTTCTATAAAGGCTTCGAGATCGGAGGGCGTCAGCGCCTCGGCCATCGGCAAGGGCCGCGGCTCGTTCTGTTTTTCCAGCAGATATTTGGCGGTCATGCCCGCGACATCGCAAACCTGATCGGAGCGCAAAAGGCCAAGACGCCCGAGCGCGCCGTAGACGACGAATTTCATGGGAGATCCTCCAAAGCGTGCAAACACGATAGCAGGGTAAGCGGCGTTGCCAAGTTCGCCCCGCGCCGACTATCCTGCGGAAGAAACAATCTCGGGGAGAGCCGCCACATGCGCCTGATTGCGACAGGATTGGCTGCGATGGCCGGCGCGCTGTCTCCACCCGCTGTCGCGCAAACGATAAAAGTCTGCGCGCCCCAGCGCGGCATCTGGGAGACAGCGCCGCCGGACATCGGCAAGACCGCCGGCATATTCAAAAAATACGGCGTCGATCTCGACATCACCTATACGCAATCGGCGGGCGACACGATCCCCGCGGTGATCAGCCAGTCCTGCGTGATCGGCCCCAGCATCGGGCTGCTCGCGACCATGGGCGCTTTCGCCAAAGGCGCGCCGCTGCGCATTATCTCCGCGAGTTCGACGGGTTTCGCCGAGGCATGGTGGTACGTGCCCGCCGCCTCGCCGATCAAATCGTTCAAGGACGCCGACGGAAAATCTTTCGCATTCTCGTCGCAGGGTTCCTCGACCATGATCGCGGGCTACGCCATGTTCGATCTCTATGGCGTCAAGGGCCGCGGCGTCTCGGCCGGCTCCCTGCAAAACACCTGGACGCAGGTGCGCTCCGGCCAGATCGACATCGGCTGGGCGACGCCGCCTTTTCAGCTCGATGAAATGCGGCGCGGCGAAATCCGCATGATTGGCAGGGGCAACGAAGCGCCGGCGCTGCGCGCGCAGACGAGCCGCGTGCAGATCGTCAACGCGGAGTTTCTGGAAAAGAACCGCGACCTCGCGCGCCGCTACATGCTCGGCTGGCGCGAGACGCTCGACTACATGTATTCGGGCCCGCAGGCGGCCAGGGCCTATATGGATTTTTCCGGCTTCAACGAGGAATCGGTCAGGCAGATGATGAACGACTTCATCCCGCGCGCCGATCTACAGAGCGATGAAATCAGGGGCATCGCCGAAGCGACCGAGGACGCCATCAAGCACAAATACATCGCCGCGCCGCTCAGC
>JANYDZ010000267.1 GCA_025363375.1 Hyphomicrobiales bacterium | reverse complement strand
GAAGCTCACCTATCTCGGCAGCGCAGGCACCAACAACACGCTGCTGTGGCTGCGCGGCTCGCTGGGCCTCGACACGCTTGAAGCCTTCAAGAAGCACCCCGAGAAGATTCCCGCGGCCGGGATCGGACCTGGGACGCCGACAGTGACAATCCCGAACATGCTCGCGCAATACGGCTATCCCCTGCGCGCCGTGCTCGGCTACAATTCTTCCGCGCGCGCGCTGCTCGCGATCGAACAGGGCGAAGTCGGCGCCTATTTCACGCCCGAAGACAGCTTTGCCCAGCGGCCCGATCTGGTGGCGAAGAAAATCGTCGTGCCCGTGTTGCAGTCGAAGCCCAAAGTCGCGGGCGTGCCGCTGCTCAAGGATGTAGCGCCGGCCAGGGATCAGGCCGTGCTGGGTCTGTTCATGGCGTATGACGACGTCGGCCTGATGATCGTCGCGCCGCCTGAAGTGCCCGCCGACCGTGTCGAAATTCTGCGCAAGGCGTTTCTTGAGATGTGCGCGGACAAGGAGTTTCAGGCGGACGCGGCGAAAATCGGCGAACCCGTGGGCTTGCCGATTGACGGCGCGCAGCTTGAGAAACAGATGGCGGCCTTGAGCGCGCAGGCTACGCCCGACGTTGTCGCGGATTATCGCCGTCTGGGGTCGTCGAAATAGGCTTGCGGACGCACTCACCACCACAGCGGTTCATCCGGCGGAAACCCGCGCATGTGGACAAGCATTTGGGAATGCTCGGAATGTGGCGTGTCCGGCCAGACGGCGACGCCGCATTGGGGACACCCCGTGAAGTCTTCGCCTTCGCCGGCGCAATACCGGTAGAGCGAAGCGCGGCACGCCGGGCAAATGAAAATTGTTCGCTGAATCCGTTGCGCGTGCAAAGGGGCTGCGCCAGCCATGGGCGCCGCGCCGGGTACGTTCGATGGATGGTGAGTTTTCAGCAATTTCGGCGCGTCCTTTGATTTCAGGCGCATGCGCGCCGGGGATGCCGCGAGGTTGCGCCGCGCGCCGCGGGCGCGATGTGTGAAATCGCACGCGGCGGGCGTGTGTGGATCGCGGGGGAGGGGGCAAGGCATGCTCCAGAGAAATGGGTTTGGCGGCGAAGCTCGAATAGCTCGGGACCGGGTTTAACAGATCGCGCCAGGTCCGCGCCGCATTGCTGTCCGCCCCCAATCCTTGACACACTTCCTGATCTGCATCAGCTTTGCGCTGTTATTTTTACATGCGAGCAGAGGGAACGGCGCCAGATGGCACAGCAAGCGTCCGCAACAAGCCGCCGCGACCTACTTGCGTTGATTGGCGCGGTCGCTGGCGGCGCGGCCATGTATCAGGCGATGACAAGTCTCGGCCTCGCCAACGAGTCTCCCTACAAAGGTCCGATCAAGCTTGCGGGCGACCCGAAAGGCGCTTCGGTGCTCATTCTTGGCGCGGGGCTCGCGGGTATGACCGCGGCGCTGGAACTGCGGCAGGCCGGCTACAAGGTGCAGGTGCTGGAATTCAACGCTCGACCCGGCGGCCGCAACTGGTCGCTGCGGGGCGGAGATTCCTATACCGAACTTGGCGGCGACAAACAGACGTGCGAATTCGGCGAGGGGCTCTATTTCAATCCGGGGCCGTGGCGCATTCCCTATCATCATCACGCCGTGATCGATTATTGCCGGCGGCTTGGCGTCGCGCTTGAACCCTTCGTGCAACTCAATCACAACGCGCTGCTGCATTCGAGCACGGCGTTTGGCGGCAAGCCGCAACGTTTGCGCGAAATCGGCGCCGACTTCCAGGGTCATGTCGCGGACCTGATGTCGAAAGCGACGCAGCAGGGTAAACTCGACGAAGCCTTGACCAAGGAAGACCGTGAAATCCTGCTTCAGGCGTTGCGCTCATGGGGGGCGCTCGACGCCAATTACGCCTACAAGGCGAACCTCATTTCAGCCGACATGCGCGGCTACGCAAAAGACGCCGGCGGCGGACTAAGCAGCGAGCCTGTGGCGGGCGATCCCATTGGGCTGTCGGATATTCTGAAATCCGGCCTGTGGCGCTATTTGCAGAATTTCAGCAAATACGAGTTTCAGGCGACGATGTTCCAACCGGTCGGCGGCATGGACATGATCGGCAAGGGGTTCGCCAAACAAGTGGGCGATCTCATTCGCTACAGCACCAGAGTGACCCGCATTCAGCAGGACGAGCGCGGCGTCACGGTGACCTACCAGGACGCAGGCGGCTTGAACGCGCCGCAACAGGCCAAAGCGGATTGGTGCGTTTGCACGATACCGCTGACCGTGCTCGGCCAGATCCAGATCGACGCGCGCGCGCCCATGAAGGCAGCCATCGACGCCATCCCCTACGGCGCTTCGGTGAAGGTTGGCCTGCAATTCAAGCGGCGGTTCTGGGAG
>JANYDZ010000220.1 GCA_025363375.1 Hyphomicrobiales bacterium | reverse complement strand
GGAGGCCTGCCACACCTATGTGGGTTCGCTGCCGGGGGTGGTCGTCGCGCTCGCGCTTGTCACGGTGACGGTGCGCGTGGCGCTGCCGCTCTACCAGACGGCCGCCACAGTGCTGCTGGCCTACCTGCTGCTGTTTCTGCCGCGCGCGTTGATCAGCCTGCGCGCCAGCGTGGCGCAAGCGCCGGTTGAACTGGAATACGCCGCGCAGGCGCTCGGGCGCGGGCGCCTGGCGGCGGTGCTGGCGACAACGCTTCGCCTCGCGGCGCCGGGCGCGGCCGCGGGCATGGCGCTGGTGGGGCTTGGCGTTACCACGGAACTGACCGCGACCCTGATGCTCGCGCCCAACGGGACGCATACGCTGGCGACGCAATTCTGGGCCTACACCAGCGAGATTGATTACGTCGCCGCCGCGCCCTATGCGTTGACGATGGTGATCATGTCGCTGCCGCTCACGCTGCTCCTGTACTCGCAGTCGAAAAGGACCGCGGGGCGATGAGTTTTCTCGCCGTGCGCCGCCTGTCCAGGCGCTATGGGAAAGTCGAGGCGATCCGCGACGTGGATCTCGACGTTGCCGCCGGCGGGCGCACGGCGATTGTCGGCCCCTCCGGGTCGGGCAAAACGACGCTGCTGCGGTTGATCGCGGGGTTCGAGACGCCGGATTCGGGCGCGATCGAACTCGAAGGCGCGCTGTTGTCCGACGGCGCTTTCGCGACGCCCGCGCATCGCCGCGGCATCGGCTTTGTGCCGCAGGACGGGGCGCTGTTTCCGCATCTGACCATCGCGCGGAACATCGGCTTTGGCCTGCCGCGCGATTTTCCGCGCCGGCAGGCGCGCATCGCCGAACTCCTCGAGATGGTGGAGCTGGATTCATCCGTGCTCTCCCGCGCGCCCCATGAACTCTCGGGCGGCCAGCAACAGCGCGTCGCGCTGGCGCGGGCGCTGGCGCGCCAGCCCAGATTGATGCTGCTCGACGAGCCCTTTTCCGCGCTGGACACGGGATTGCGGACAGCGACGCGCAAGTCCGTCGCGCGAATGCTGGATCAGGCGGGAGTCACCACCATTCTGGTGACGCACGATCAGGCCGAGGCCTTGTCCTTCGCCGATCAGGTGGCGGTGATGCGGGCGGGCCGCCTGGCGCAGGCCGGCGCGCCGCGCGACCTCTACGCGCGGCCCGCCGACGAGGATATCGCGCGGTTTCTGGGCGAAGCCATTGTGCTGGAGGCGGAACTCGGCGGCGGCTTTGCCGATTGCGCGCTGGGACGGATTGCGGCGCGCACGCTGGGTCGGCGCGGGGCGGGGCGGATCATGCTGCGTCCCGAGCAATTGCATTTGCGCCTGAGCGCGCCCGACGCCGGGAGCGGCGCGGCGCGCGCGGGCGAGGTGACGGAGATCGAATTTGGCGGCGCGGCCTGTTCAGCGCGCGTAAAACTGGCGGGGGAGGCGGCGAGCCTTGTCGTGCCGGTTTCCAGCCATGATTTGCCCTGCGTGGGCGATCCCGCGTGGATCGAGGTCGCGGGCGAAGCGCACGTGTTTGGCCTGCCGCCTGTTTCGGCGCCCTAATCCGGCCCAAAGCCCCGTCCATTCGGACGCCATGTGCGCTCGCCATGTCCCGCGCAGCGGGAGAAGGAAGCGCCGTCGGATTTGTCCCCAATCCCTAATTCCCCAAAGCGATCAGCGCTCTGGCGCGCTCAAGCACCGCTTCGGGAACCTGGTGAAGGCGCAGGGTCAGCGCCGCCAGTTCCTCGCCCGCGACGGGATCGACATCCACTCCGGCGCGCGCGGCCTCGGCCCGGAAATCGGGGTCTTGCAGGGTCGCCTGAAACGCGTTGCGCAATGCCTGTACACGCTCGCGCGGAACCGATTGCGGCGCGGCGAAAATGCGCCCGTAATCCTGCCGCGCGTACATCAGCTCGAAGATTTGCCGGTCTTCTTGCGTTTTTCCAACCGGCAGAAGCGGGATGTCGAGGAGTTCGCGGTGCTTTTTCATGCCATGCGCCGCGATGATCGTGAGATCGCCGCTGCGATAGGCTTCCGACAATTCCGCTTTGATGGAGCCAAGCGCGACGCCGGCGGCGCCTTGCAACTCGCCGCGCCGCATGGCGAGCTGAATTTCCGTGCCGCCGGGATAGCCTTTCACGATTCTGAATTTCGTGCCGATCAGGGCGTTGCTGAGCAGCGGGAAATCCAGAAACGCGGCGCCCGGCGAGGTCGCGCCGAGCACCAGTTCCTTGGTGAAGACGTCTTCCATTTTCTGGACCGGCGCGCCGCGCCAGGCCGTGAGGACATGCGCTTCGCGGCTGGTGCTGCCGATATATTCAAAGAGCTTTGGATCGAATTTCGCGACCTTGGGATCGAACAGCGGCGTCGTCGGCATGCCGTTGCCGAAGACGCCGAAGACCGAGCCGTCGCGCGGCGTGATATTGCCGAATTGATTGGCCAGTTGCAGGCTGCCGCCGCCGGGCACGTTTTGAATATTGATCCGGGGCTCGCCGGATATGTATTTGCCCATGTGGCGCGCGACGAGGCGTCCAACGATGTCGTAGATGCCGCCGGCCTGGGAGCCGATCTGCATGAGGATGGTTTTGCCGCGATAGAAATCGGCGGCCGCGTCCTGCGCCCGCGCGGGGGCGAGCGCGAGGACAAGCGCGAGTGTGGCGGCGAAAGTTTGCGAAAAGCTCACACGCCCAGCCATGTGCGGCTGACCTCCTCTTGCGAGCGGAAATCCCGCGCCGCGCCGCTCCAGCGCACGCGGCCCTTGCCGAGGACGACGACTTCGTCGGCGACCTCGAGCGCCATGGCGAGGTTTTGTTCGACCAGCAGCATGGTCATGCCCTCGGCCTTCAACTTCAGAATGACGTTGGCGATCTGGCGCACGATCAGCGGCGCGAGGCCTTCGCTGGGCTCGTCGAGCAGCATTAAACGGGGGTTGGAGACAAGCGCGCGGGCGATGGCGAGCATCTGCTGTTCGCCGCCGGAGAGCTGCATGCCGCCATTGGCCTTGCGCGCGGCGAGGTGAGGGAAATCCTCGTAGACGCGCGCAAGGCTCCAGGCGCCGCCTTCGAAGGAGCGTGCCGCGACGGCGAGGTTTTCGTCCACCGTGAGCGAGGGAAAGATGGCGCGCGTCTCCTGCACGAAGGCGATGCGCGCGCGGGCGATCTCGTGCGTCGCGAGGGCGCCGATGTCGCGGCCGTTAAAGGTCACCGTTCCCCCGCGCGGCGGCGCCATGCGCATGATGGAGCGCAAAACCGTCGTCTTGCCCGCGCCGTTGCGGCCAAGCAGCGCCACGACTTTGCCCGCGGGCACGTCGAGCGAAACGCCCTGAATGACGTGGCTGTCGCCGAGATAGGTGTCGATGTCCCTGACGCGAAGGAGGGGGACGTTCATAGCCGCGCGCCTCCCTCGCCAAGATAGCGCTCGCGCACGACTTGCGAGGCGCGGATGGCGGCCGGAGCCCCCTGGTCGAGCACTTTGCCGTAGTCGAGCACGACGATGTGGTCGGCGAAATCCAGCACGATGTCCATGTCGTGTTCGATGATGACAATGGTCAACGCGCGCGGCAGGCGGCCGATGAGCCCGCGCATCAGCGCGGTTTCCTGCGGCGACATGCCGGAGGTGGGTTCATCCAGCAGCAGCACGCGCGGCTTGAGCGCGAGGGCGAGCGCGACTTCGAGTTGGCGCTGGCTGCCATAGCTCATGGCGCGCGCGGGCGTGTCGAGGACATCGGTCAGGCCAACCTGCGCGGCGACTTCGGCGGCTTCTCCCGCGACATCCTTGAGGCCGCGCATGGGGCGCCAGAAACGCGTCGTCTTGCCCGCGCGCAGGGCGCAGGCGAGCGCGAGGTTTTCGCGCACGGTCAATTCGGGAAAAAGGTTGTTGCGCTGGAACGAGCGGGAAACGCCGATGCGGGCGCGGCTGGTGGCGTCGAGTTTGGTCACGTCGCGGCCTTCCAGCAGAACGGCGCCGCTGTCGGGCCGCAGATTGCCGGCCAGCAGATTGAAATAGGTTGTCTTGCCCGCGCCGTTGGGGCCGATGAGGGCGGTCCGCGAGCCCGCCTCAAAGGCGAGGCTGACGCTCTGCGTGACGGCGATGGCGCCGAAGGATTTGACCAGCGCGCGGGTTTCGAGCGCGATCATGGCGCATCCCCCGTATTGCCGGCGGGCGGGGAGCGGCGCGCGAAAAACGCCAGCAGGAAGCCGACGACGCCCCTGGGCATGGCGAGCGCGACGAACGCGAAGACAGCGCCGAGAAACAGATACCAATGGCCGACATTGGAAGAGAGCGCGTCCTTGAGAAACACCAGGATCGCCGCGCCCAGCGGCCCGCCGACGAGGGTGCCGAGGCCGCCGATGACCGTGGCGATGAGCACGTCGCCCGAAACGAACCAGCTGACGAGATCAGGCGACAGAAAATTGGTGTGTTGCACTTTCAGGGCGCCGGCGAGCGCGGCCAGCGCCCCGGACGACGTGAAGGCCGCGAGGCGATAGAGATAGACGCGCCCGCCGAGGGCCGCGACCCGGTGCGGGTTCTGCCGAATGGCGTCGAGCGCGCGGCCGAAGGGGGAGGCGCAGACGAGCTCGAGCAACAGCCAGACCGCCGCGCATACACAAATAGCGGCGAGGGAAAACGCCTGGGGGTCGTTGAGATCGACGCCGATGCGCGACAGGTCGAGGCGCGGGATGCCGCCCATGCCGTCGGCGCCGTTGAAAGCGCGGTTGCGAAACACGAAGGCGTAGAACATTTCGGCGAGGGCGAGCGTCACCATGATGAAAAAGGCGCCCTGGGCGCGGATGGCGAACAGGCCGACAACGAAAGCCGCCAGCGCGCCGCCGGCAATGGCGGCGGCCAAGGCGAACGCCGGCGGGAGGCCGGAAAGAACCGTAAGGCCGGCGAACAGGTAGGCGCCGACTCCCAGCAGGCCGGCGTGACCGAGAGAGACGAGGCCGCAGGTGGCGAGAAAGTCGAGGCTGAGGGTGAAGATTCCGAGGATGGCGGCTTCGGCGATCAGTTCCTGCGCGAAGAAGCCGGCGAAGCGCTGGCCTGTCAAAGCGCCCGCGAGGAGCGCCACGCCTGCCAATCCGCGCACGAGGTTGCCGCTCGCCATCGTTCAACCCGGCGCCGAAAAGCGCCGCGCGGGCAAAAGCCCGCTGGGGCGGAAGATGAGCACCAGCGCCATCACAAGATAGATCATCATCATGGCGAATTGCGGCAGGAGAATTTTGCCGAACGTGTCGGCGAAACCAATCAGCAACGATCCCAGCACCGCGCCCTTGAGGCTGCCGAGCCCGCCGACGACGACGACGATCAGCACGAGAATGATGATGTTCACGTCCATGCCGGGATAGACGCCGAAAACGGGCGCTGCCACGACG
>JANYDZ010000475.1 GCA_025363375.1 Hyphomicrobiales bacterium | reverse complement strand
GAGGATACGCAGGAGTGTAGCTCAACTAGGTTAGAGCGCCGGTCTCCAAAACCGGAGGTTGCGGGTTCGATTCCCTCCACTCCTGCCAGTTGCAATTGCGCGCCTGCTTTAAATTCCCCTTGGCGTTCAAATTCACCTTGGCGAATGCGATTCCTCCCGCTATAAGCCCGTCCAGTGGCGCGCGACCTGACCGGTCCCGCGCCTTGATTTTTTTCAGCGCTCCTGAATCGGGTCGGTTCGGGCGCGGAGTGGCAGGCGGGACCCCTATGACCAATCCTCTTGAGTTCCTTGCCCAGGTGCGCGCCGAGGGCGCCAAGGTCGCCTGGCCGACGCGGCGCGAAACGCTTATCACGACCGCGCTTGTGCTGGTCATGGTCATTGTCGCCAGCATCTTCTTCGTTTCGGTCGACGCGGCGTTGCGTTGGATCGTCACGTCTCTGCTTTCTCTCACGCACTGAGTTTTGGGGCCGTCAATGAGCATGCGCTGGTATATTGTTCACGCCTATTCCAACTTTGAGAAAAAGGTGGCGGATTCGATTCGTGAATACGCCGGTCAACGGGGCCTTTCCGACAGGTTTGAGGAAATTCTGGTGCCGACCGAGACGGTCGTCGAAGTGCGCCGCGGCCGCAAGGTGACCTCGGAGCGCAAGTTTTTCCCGGGCTATGTGCTGGTCAAATGCGACCTCACCGACGATGTCTACCATCTCATCAAGAACACGCCGAAAGTGACGGGCTTTCTGGGCGCCGACAAGAAGCCGATGGCGATCTCCGACGCGGAAGCCAACCGCATCAAAGGGCAGGTGGCGGAGGGCGTCGAGCACCCCAAGTCCTCAATCAGCTTCGAGGTCGGCGAAAAGGTGCGCGTCAACGACGGGCCCTTCGCCTCCTTCGAAGGCCTTGTCGAGGATATCGACGAGGGCCGTTCGCGTCTCAAGGTGGCGGTGTCGATCTTCGGACGGGCGACCCCTGTGGAACTGGAATTCACGCAGGTTGAGAAGATGTGAGGGATTTTTTCCCTACTTCACTTCGAACGCGTCACCCTTGCCCGTGACATCGCTGCCGCCGCGTTTCACCGCGCCGCCCGGGATGTAAATGCGGTTGCCAGCCGCAATCGCCACCTGCGAATGGCGGGGCAGGGGCATATCGGCGTATTTTATCCAGCTGTTAGTCGCGGGGTCGAAGGATTCGGCTTGCGGGAAAATCCCTGAGGCAACAGCATTGTTGCCCTCGCCGCCGAACACGAAGAACTTTCCGTCCATTGCGGTTCCCGCGCCGCCCGAGCGACCGTTCGGCATCGGTGCGCGCTCCCTCCAGGCTCCGCTGGCCGGGTCGAACTCCTCTATCGCCGTGAGGTCGTAAACGGGCCGGTCGCGACCGCCGATGACGTAGAGCTTGCCGTTGAGGGCACCGCCAACCGCATGGTCGCGGGCGACCTTCATGGGCGGCAATTGCGTCCACATGTCCTTCACGGTGTCGTAGACCGCGAGATCGGCGACCGGCTCATAAACGGGGTGCGAGCCCTGTTTGGGCGGCGGGCTTCCCGGTGCGCGACGACGTTCGCCCCCCGCGTAATAGATCGAGGTTCCGATGGCAGCGGCGATGCCTGCGCCGCGCGGCGAAGGCAGGGGCGCGCCCTTCGTCCAGGCGCCGGTTTTGGGATCGAAAATGTGCACGGTGTCGAGCGGCGCGCGTTCGGAGAAGCGTTTGCCAAAGCCGCCGACCACATAAATCCTGCCGCCCACCGCCACAACGCCCTGATGGTGGATGGGCTCGGGCAGGGGCGCGCCGACGCTCCATGTGTTGGCGGCGATGTCGTAGATCTGCACTTCGCCAAAGGGCGCCGCTTCGTTGTTCCAGCCGCCCATGACGTAGATTTTGCCGTCGAGCAGGGTCGCGCCGGCTTCGACCTGAGCTTGTGGCATCGGCGCGATGTCGGTCCAGGCGGAGGGCGCCGGCGCGGCGGGCGTTTGCGCAAAGGCGGGCATGGCGGTCGATGTCACGGCGGCGGCGAACGCCAGAAGCGCAAGTCTTTTCATGAAATTCCTCCCTTTGCCGAAGATTTTGATTCAGGTGGTTCAGGCTCGGCTTGCAGGGAGTATAGCGCCGGAACGGAATTCAGCCAGCATCGATTGCCTGGGGATGGCGTGTCTCCGGGCGATCCCCTAATGTGCGCGCCGAACCGCCCGCGTGGGCCCTGATTCAGGGAGAGAAACAATGCTGACACGCCGCCAGTTCGTAAACACTGCCGCCGCGACAAGCGCAATGACGCCGACGTTTTCGACCGATCTTTTCGCCCAGGCCTATCCAGATCGCGAGATTCACTCGATCGGCATGTTCCCCGCCGGCTCGGGCGCGGACGTGATGGTGCGCTACATGTCCAACAAACTGGCGGAAATGACCGGCAAGACCGTCGTTGTCGAGAACAAGGCCGGCGCCTTCGGCAATATCGCGACCTCCTATGTGGCCCGCTCCAAACCCGACGGCTACACGATCTACATTGCGCCCGGCAGTTCGGTGCTCGCCGCCGCGCCTTCCCTGTTCAAGACCATGAACTACGATCCGATCAACGATTTCGAGCACATAACCACCCTGTTTAAAGTGTCCTTCATCCAGATCGTCGCCGGCAAAGGCCCCTACAAGACGACCGCCGACCTGACCAAGGCCCTGAAGGAGAAGGGCGACAAGGCGACTTACGGGTCCGTGGCGAACACGGGCCTGGTCGCGAGCGAAATCTACAAACAGGGCGCGGGGCTCAAGACTGTCGAGGCGAAATACAAGGAAGTGCAGGCGATGCTGGTTGATCTGCTGTCCGGCCAGATCGAATTCTGCCATATCGACCCCACCAGCGTCATCGCCCAGTTGCAGGACGGCACGGTGCGGGCGCTCTCGACTTCCTCGGTTTCGCGCGTAAAATTGTTGCCGGATGTGCCAGGTTCGCTGGAAGCCGGCATTCCCGATCTCGACCTGATCGCCTGGTGGTCCGTGCATGTGCCGAAGGGCACCTCGCAACCCGTCCTCGACCAGTTGGAAGCCTGGTTCAACAAAATCGCCGTCGATCCCGATGTCGGCAAATGGCTGGTCAATATCGGCTGCGACCCCTTCCCCGGCAATGCCGCGCTGGTGAAGGAACTGCTGGTCAAGGACACCAAGGCCTGGGCGGATTATGTCAAGCTCGCGAATATTCCGCCGTTCGGATGAGGGGGTTAGCTCCCTTCAACCACGTCATGTTTTCGTGGCTGCCCGGCAAATTCTTTCTGCTGCGATCCCGCTTGGCCTCGCGTGCTGCTTTGCGGATTTTTTCCGGAACTCGACGCTAAACGCGCCCAGGAACCTCGGTTGCTTTTGTCGCTTCATACGCAAGGCGCCGAGCAGCAGCCTTGCGTAGTAAAAACATGAATTGCGCAATCCGCCGCTGTATTTTTCCATGCGGTGAAAACGCCCCCTTCCCATTCCCCCCATTCCATGCTTTAAGCCGCGCTTCGTTCCGTGGGAGGGGCGCCGGCCAGCCAGCCGGAGTTCGTTCCGCACCACGGTCCTGCAACCTGAGCCGGCGTAAAGCCCGGCCACCTGGCGATGCTGCGTGTGGCACAGCGGCAAGTTAGATAATTGAATAGTCTGGAGCAGTCTTATGGCAAAGAAGATCACGGGTTACGTGAAGCTTCAGGTGCCGGCGGGCGCGGCGAATCCTTCGCCTCCCATCGGTCCCGCGCTCGGTCAGCGCGGTCTGAACATCATGGAATTTTGCAAAGCTTTCAACGCGCGCACCGCGCAGATGGAAAAGGGATCGCCGATTCCCGTCATCATTACAGCGTATCAGGACCGCTCCTTCACCTTTGAGATGAAGCAGCCGCCGGTGACTTTCTGGCTGAAGAAAGCCGCTGGCTTGAAAATAGGCAAAAAGCCGGCTTCGGGGGCCAAGCTGCCGGGCCGCGGTTTTGTCGGCAAGGTGACGGCGGAGCAGATCCGCGAGATCGCCACGAAGAAAATGCCCGACCTCAACTGCTCCACGATTGAATCGGCGGAGTCGATGATCAGGGGTTCCGCCCGCGCGATGGGCCTCGAGGTGGTGGGATAATCATGTCAAAGAGAATTACCAAAGCCCGCGAAGGCATTGATCGTAAAAAGGTTTATAACCTTGACGAAGCTATCAAGATGGTCAAGGATCGGGCCAGCGCGAAATTTGACGAGACTGTCGAAATCGCGATGAACCTCGGCGTTGACCCCAAGCACGCGGACCAGATGGTGCGCGGCGTCGTCAATTTGCCCAATGGCACGGGCCGCGTTCTGCGCGTCGCCGTGTTCGCCCGCGGCGCCAAGGCTGAGGAAGCCAAGGCCGCGGGAGCCGACATCGTTGGCGCGGAAGACCTCGTCACCATCGTCAGCGGCGGCACGATCGAGTTTGATCGCTGCATCGCCACTCCCGACATGATGCCGCTCGTCGGTCGTCTCGGCAAAGTTCTGGGACCGCGCGGCATGATGCCGAACCCCAAAGTCGGCACCGTCACCATGGACGTGAAGGGCGCTGTCATCGCATCCAAGGGCGGCGCGGTCGAATTCCGCGTCGAGAAGGCCGGCATCGTGCAGGCAATGATCGGCAAGGTGTCGTTCGGCGAAGAAAAGCTCGTGCAGAATATCCAGGCGTTTGTCGACGCGGTGGCGAAAGCCAAACCGCAGGGCGCCAAAGGCACCTATATCAACCGCATAGCGGTGTCCTCGACCATGGGCCCGGGCGTCAAGGTCGATCCAGGCACGGTTGGCGGCGCGACGCCGAATTTCAGCTGAGATTTTGGTTTTGACGTTTTAAGGCTCTCCCGGTTTTGCCGGGGGAGCCTTTTTGCTTTTGGGCGCGCGAAAAAAGCGGCGGGTTACGTATATTTTTTGCGGCAATCAAGCTTGGTGTTTGAGTCGGACGCCGTTTCCCGCCGGCCGGTCCCGGATGAAATTCCACGTATCGCCAAGGTTCAGCATGTCCCTGACGGGTTGCCTTTGTCGCGGGATTTTGCCGGGTGTGAAAAAATCCCGTTGGGCCTTTCGCGCGCGGGTCTCGATAAGTGCTTGATCGAAAAAGAAGATTACGCCAAAGCTTGGCGAATTGCAGTTATGTCCACGTAATTCCGAGCGGAAAAGAATCATCCAAAAAAATCCAAATCCCCCCTTGGCATCGTCGTTCATCCGGTCTAAGTAGGCCTGTGGGGCCGGTCCGCATTCGCGGCCCC
>JANYDZ010000153.1 GCA_025363375.1 Hyphomicrobiales bacterium | reverse complement strand
GCTGATCCTGTAGCCGTTGGGCGGATCGAGATCGGTCAATTCAACGTTGCCCTTGAAGGTCGCCGACACCGGCCCCACCTTCAGCTTTACAACGGCCGTAAATCCATTTTCCCCTGACTTATCAAGCGTCTGACAGCCAGGAATGCAGGCTTTCAGCACTTCGGGGTCGTTCAGCTTTTGCCACACCGTCTGGCGGTCGGCGGAGAGAGCGACCTCTCCCTTCATCGTCATGGCCATCTTTATTCCTCGTCTCAAGCTCCGGAGTCCGGCGTCGCCGGCGATTGATAGAGGCAAACGCCCGCCGACGCCACCATTCTCAATCAAACCGGGTTTTCCCCAGTTGAATCATTGCGTGCTGGCGCGCGGAACGCTATCCGCTGTACACTGGGTTTAAGTGACAATCAGGAGGACCGGATGCCTCTGGTTCGTGTTGGCGACGTGAACTTCAATATTGAGGTCGAGGGGCCGTTCAAGGCCCCTTATCTGATGTTGTCCAATTCGCTGGGGACCAACTACCACATGTGGGATCCGCAAATGCCTGAACTGACCCGGCATTTCCGGGTCATTCGCTACGATTCACGCGGCCATGGCCGCAGTCACGCCGACGACGGCCCTTATTCCATCGCCAGTCTTGGCCGCGACGCCCTCGCCATCATGGATGCGCTTGGCGTCAGCCGGACCCACTGGGTCGGCCTTTCCAAGGGCGGCATGATCGGGCAATGGCTGCTCGCCAATGCGCCTCATCGGATCGAGCGCGCCGTGCTTGCCAACACAGGCGCCCATATGGGCGGACCCGACCTCTGGAATGGCCGCATCAAGACAGCCCGCACCAGCGGCATGGCGAGCCTCTCCGCCGCGACAATCGACCGCTGGTTCACTAGAGAATTTCAGAAAAGCGACAAGCCGGCCGTCGCCAAAATTCTCGCCATGCTCAACGCCACGCCGCCGCAGGGCTACGCGGCTTGTTGCGCCGCCATCCGCGACATGGACCAGCGCGAGGCAATCCGCTCCATCAACAAGCCCGTGCTGGTGATCGTTGGACGCCACGATCCCGCGACGCCGCCGGCCATGGGCAAGCTGATCGCCGCCTCGATCCCCGGCGCGCAACTGGTGACGCTGGAGGCGGCGCACCTCTCCAACATCGAGGACGCCGGGAATTTCACCAAGGCGGTTTTCGATTTTTTGAGCGGCAGGGAAATTTCGATTTCAAAGCCAGAGCGCAAAAAAGTTGTGGCGAGAAAAGCCGCGGGCGCCGAAGCGTCGGCAAAAACTCAAAAAAGGCCGGCGAACAAGCCGGGGACCAGGAAAGCCTCCGCCGGGAAAAAGGCGGCCGCAAAAAAGGGGACGGTCAAGAAAGCGGCGGCGAAAAAATCAGCCAAAAAATCCGCGCCAAAGAAAACCGCGAAAAAGACCGCCGTCAAAAAGACCGCCGTCAAAAAGAGCGCGGCGAAAAAGAGCGCGGCGAAAAAGCGGAAGGCGCGCTGATGGCGGACGAGCGCCACGCCGGGGGCATGCGGCGGCGGCGCGCCGTGCTTGGCGACGCCTATGTGGACGGCGCGGTCAAACGCACCAGCGATTTCAACCGCGATTTTCAGCATTGGATCGTCGAAACCGCCTGGAACGACGTGTGGAACCGGCCCGGCCTCGACCTGCGCGCCCGCTCCGTCGTCGTGCTGTCCGTCACCACCGCGTTGCGCCATTGGGACGAGTTCCGCATCCACCTGCGCGGCGCCCTCAACAATGGCCTGACCAAAGCCGAAATCGCCGAAATCCTGATTCAATGCGGCGTCTACGCGGGCGTGCCCGCCGCCAACCACGCCTTCAAGCAGGCGCAGTTGGTGTTCGACGAGATGGGGATATGATTCGAGGCTGACCCCGAGGATTCCTCATGGCCGATACGCTGACGCCCACCCAACGCAGCGCTTTGATGAGCCGCATCAAGCCCAGGCACACGGGCCCGGAAAAAGTTGTCCGCGCGCTCGTGCGGGGCCTTGGCGCGCGCTACCGCCTGCACGCAGCGCGCCTGCCGGGAAAACCCGATCTCGCGATCATCGGGCAGCGCAAGGCGATCTTCGTCCACGGCTGCTTCTGGCACCGCCACGCAGCCATGAGCTGCACGCGCGCGCGCATGCCGAAAACCCGGAAGGCCTATTGGATGGCGAAGCTCGAAGGCAATCGCCTCCGCGACGCGCGCAATCGCCGCGCGTTGCGCGCCATGGACTGGCAAATTCTGGTTGTATGGGAATGCCAGTTGAGCAATATCGGCCGCGTCGCGGGCAAACTCGCGCGATTCCTTGGGGTTGGAGCATGTGGTTCATAGAGCTTTGCGCCGGCGCGGGCGGCCCGTCCTGTCAGCCGTTTTCCCTCGGCGGCAGGCACGGCGGCGGCAGGCACGGCGGCGGTTGGGCGACGCCTTGCCAGTCGAGTTCGCGAACATGACCGCGTCCGACTTGACGCGCGTGACGGGGAGCCGCCGCATCGCTACAACAGAACAAGCAGCGCGTCTTTCGACGCCCTTCCTCTAGCGACGGCGCCGCCTCCCGCATGGAAAATTTCCTGCAGCAGCTCATCAACGGCCTGACGCTCGGCTCGATCTACGGGCTGATCGCCATCGGCTATACGATGGTGTTCGGCATCATCGGCATGGTGAACTTCGCCCATGGCGATGTCTTCATGCTCTCGGGATTCATCGCGCTGATCGTGTTTCTGGCGTTGACGCAGATGCTCGGCATGATTTCCATGCCGCTGATTTTTCTCATCGTGCTGCTCGCGGCGATGATGCTGACGGGCCTGTGGAACTGGACCATCGAGCGCGTCGCCTATCGGCCCTTGCGCGGCTCGTTTCGGCTGGCGCCGCTCATCTCCGCCATCGGCATGTCGATCTTCCTCGCCAACTTTGCGCAGGTGGCGCAGGGCCCGCGCAACAAGGCGGCGCCGGGCCTGTTTACCGATTTGATCTTTCTGACCGACGGGCCGTTTCCCGTCACGCTGTCTTACAAGCAAATGGTCATAATGGCCGTCACCGCGACGCTGCTGGCGGTCTTCTGGTTCGTCGTGCAGAAGACTTCGCTGGGCCGCGCCCAGCGCGCCTGCGAACAGGACCGCAAGATGGCCGCGCTGCTGGGCGTCGACGTCGACCGCACGATATCCCTGACCTTCGTTATCGGCGCCGCGCTCGCCGCCGTCGCCGGCACGCTCTACATGGTCTATTACGGCGTCCTGCATTTCAACGACGGTTTTACGCCCGGCATCAAGGCTTTCACAGCCGCCGTGCTGGGCGGCATCGGCTCGCTGCCGGGCGCCGTCGTCGGCGGCTTGCTGATCGGCCTCATCGAAACATTCTGGTCCGCCTATTTTTCCTCGGACTACAAGGACGTCGCCGCCTTCTCCATCCTCGCGGTCACGCTGATCTTCATGCCGTCGGGCCTGCTCGGACGCCCTGAAGTGGAGAAGGTCTGAGCATGGCTGAGGCAGCCGATCAACGCAGCGAACTCGGCCTCGCCGCCGCGCTATGGGACGCCCTGCGCGCCGGCCTCCTCACGGCCACGCTGGCGTTTCCGATCCTGGCGCTGCGCATGGAGCAGAATTCGCAAAATCAGCTTGTCCTCGAACAGCGCTGGTCCTGGATGGCGATCGCGGCCCTCGCGGTGTTCGCGCTGCGCCTGTTCACGCGTTCGCCGACGCCGCAAGGCTTTGCGCGCGCGCTGGCGTCCTGCGCGATGATCGCCTTCATCGGTTTTGCCGTCCATGCGGCGGCGGGCGCCAGCCTGCCGATGGGTTTTGAAACCGCGCTGGCGCGCGTCGGCGATGTCTACGAGGCAGGGCGGCTCTTTGCGAAGACAAGGTTCGGCCTTGAGGAATTCTGGTGGTGGTGCGTTCTGCTGGGTTTGACGTTGTTCGTCGTTCAGCTGCTGAGCAACCCCAAAAGCATGTTCGGCTTTCTGAAGTTTTTGGTCTTCGCCGCGGTTTGCGCGGGCATGGTCTATTGCGTCGTCCTGCTGTTGCAGTCGAAACTGCCCGAGTTCGCCCGCTACGCGCTCGCGGGCGTCCTCGGCGTCGCCGCCTTCATCCTCATTCTGCTCTACGCGCCGATTCCCGAAGGCGCGGAGATCAAGCCGCAGAAAGTGTCGCTGCGCAGGGACCTTGGAGCTTCGCTCAAGCCCTGGTTCGCGGGATTGAGCGTGCTGCTGCTCTTCGCTTTCCCGATGATCATGCTGATTCAGCTTGGCCCTCAGGGCTCGCTGAAATGGATCAACAATTACGGCGTCCAGATTCTCATCTACATCATGCTGGGCTGGGGCCTGAATATCGTCGTGGGCCTCGCGGGCCTGCTCGATCTTGGCTACGTCGCCTTTTACGCCGTCGGCGCCTATGCCTATGCGCTGCTGTCGACGACCTATGGATTGTCGTTCTGGATATGCCTGCCGCTGGCGGGCGTTCTCGCGGCCTTCTGGGGCGTCCTGCTCGGCTTTCCCGTATTGCGCCTGCGCGGCGACTATCTGGCGATTGTCACGCTGGCCTTCGGCGAAATCATCCGCGTTGTGCTGGTCAACTGGACGGATTTTTCCAACGGCTACGCGGGAATTTCCTCGATTCCCCGCGTGACCTTCTTTGGCGTTCCCTTCATCGAGGGAGAGGAGGGTTTCGCGGCGAAATTTGGCCTGGAGTTCCTGCCAATTCACCGCACGATTTTTCTGTTCTACCTCATCCTCTGCCTCGCCCTGCTGACCAATTTCGTCACATTGCGTCTGCGTCGTCTGCCGATCGGCAGAGCCTGGGAAGCCCTGCGCGAGGACGAAACCGCCTGCC
>JANYDZ010000152.1 GCA_025363375.1 Hyphomicrobiales bacterium | reverse complement strand
AGAAGATCATGATCAGCGTCGCGGCCACATAGCGCCAGTCGAACTTCCAGACGAGCACGCCGAGCACCAGCGAGAATTCCACCACCGTCGGCATGCCCGTGAGCATGGACATGCGCACGATCTGTTCAATCGCCGCCCTGCCCCTCTCCAGCACGCGCGTGAGGCCGCCGGTCTTGCGCTCGAGGTGAAAGCGCAGGGACAATTGATGCAGATGCACGAACACATCGTCGGCGAGGCGGCGCACCGCGTTCATGGACACCGGCGCGAACAGCGCGTCGCGCGCCTGGGTGAACAACTGCATGAAGGCGCGCAGCAGGCCGTAAACGATGGTCAGCACAATCGGCCAGGCCAGCGTTTGCGCGGTCAGGCCATCGGCGCCTTTTTCGACCAGCGCGTCGGTGATCCACGCGAAGGAGAACGGCACCGCCAGCGTCACCAGCTTGGCGACGAACATGACGGACAGCGCGAGGCAAGCGCGCAGTTTCAGGTCCAGACGGTCCGCCGGCCACACATAGGGCCACAGGTGCTGGATGGTGCGCGGCAGCGACATTTCGGCGGTGAAATCGCCGGGCCTGGGCGCGGCGGCGGCGTGCGGGTTGGTCTCGGTCTGCGTCTGCGGGATGGACTGATCGGTCATGTGTTCAGGCGGCCTCAAAGGCGGGATTCGCGGGTCGCCGCCTGTATAGGACGAAAGCGGGGTGGATGCGAGTTGCGGCGGGCGCTCCCTACAGCTTCATCAGCTTCGCCGCGTTGCCGCCGAGCATGGCGATCTTGTCCGCGTCGCTCAGTCCCTGCGTATCCAGAATATGCCCGATGGGGTCGGTCACCCAGCCGAAATTGTAGTCGGTGCCGACCATGATCTGGCTCGATCCGCATTCGGCCACGAGATGGCGCAGACCGTTGCCGGAGAACACCATGGAATCCACGAATATCTGCTTGAGATATTCGCTCGGCTTCTTCTTTGGCTTGGGGTCCTTGCAACCGTTGATCTCGCGGCAGCCGTAATCCATGCGCTGGGAATAGGAGGGCAGATAGCCGCCCGCGTGAGCGAAGGCGATTTTCAAATTCGGGAACTTGTCGAGCGTGCCGTCAAAGATCAGATGCGACAGGCAGATCGTCGTCTCCAGGGGATTGCCGATGACGTTCGCGAGCGACCCGTAGCCTTTTACGCGGGCGGCGACGCCGGTGGCTTCCGCGCTCTCCTGCGGATGCATGAAGATGAAGGCCTGCAATTCCTCCGCCTTCTTCCAGAAGGGCTCGAATTTCGGATGCGACAATTCCTGCCCCTCGACGCTGCCGCCCACGGCGGCGCCTTTCAGGCCCATCTGCTTCATGCCGGTCTCAAGCTGCTCGGCGGCGAGCTCGGGAAACTGCAGCGACACCGCCGCGAAAGCGGTGAGCCGGTCGGGCGCCTGTTTGCACATGCCCATGAGTTTTTCGTTCTGCGCGTCGCATAGCCGGCGCGCCATGTCGCGGCTGGCGTTGTACCACCAGGGATTGATGCTCATGGCCTCGACATCGATGCCCATCTGATCCATCGCCGCGATGCGCGCCGCGATGGTTGGATTGTTGGCCGTGCTGCGCACCGTCGCCGCGTGGCGCGGCTCCATCGGCGTGCCCTTCACGATGTCGGCGACCTCCGGGACGACGCAATGACAGTGAATGTCGATGGCGCGCACGCGCGTCCCGCCGACGCTGATCTGCCGCCGCGCGGGCGCTTGCGCCGAGGCGCGGCGCACGCCGCAGGCGAGGCACGACACGGCGCCAAGGCCGGCGAGAAAGTTGCGGCGGGTATTCATGAATGTGCCTCCCTGCTGGATTGACGCAAATCTGAGCGTTGACCACCTTCTCCCGCTTCGCGGCAGAAGGCAATATCCTCGCGTCGCCGGTATGCGCGGCGCGGCGCCTCAATCCCCCCAGACATCCCGCGCCACTTCCACGAGACGCGCGAGCTTGGCCTCCTGCTGGCCGATCGTCAGGGGATTGCCGACGATGGAGCTGGCGAAACCGCATTGCGGCGCGATGGCGAGCTGCTCCAGGGGCACGAATTTCGCGGCCGCCTCGATCCGGCGCTTCAAATCGTCGGCGGACTCCAGCGCCCCGTCCTTGCTCGACATGATTCCGAGCGCCACGACCTTGCCTTTGGGCAGCAGCCGCAGCGGCGCGAAACTTCCGGCGCGCTCGGTGTCGTATTCGAGGAAATAGCCGTGCACATTGACGCCGTTGAACAGCACGTCGGCGACGGGATCATAGCCGCCCTCGGCCGCCCAGTGCCCTTCGCGATTGCCGCGGCATTGATGCATGGTGAACGTCACTCCGGCCGGCGCGGAATCGATCACTTCGTTCATGCGCCTGGCATATTCGCGCAGCAGCGCGTCGGGATCGACGCCCCAGCCTTGCACGGTCGCGCGATGGCGCGCGTCGCAAAGAAAGGCGATCGCGGTGTCGTCGAACTGGATATAGGTCGCGCCCGCGGCCACCAGCGCTGAAACTTCCTGACGGTAGGCCGTCACCACATCGGCCCAAAAATCCTCGACATTCTTGTAATGCCCGGCGCGAACGCCATTGTCGCCGCCGCCATACATGTGCATGACGATGGGCGCGGGAAGAGTGACCTTCGGAGTCAGCTTCGTGTTGGCTTTCAGAAATTCGAAAGCGCGCGCGGTGGCGCTGGGTTTCCATCTGATCGGCGACTTCATCCACAGGCGCGAGAAGGGTTTCTCGACGCCATCCTTGCCGCGCCAGGTGAATTCGCGTGTGCCGAGCCGGTCGGCGCTCACGCCCTCCCAGCCCATGATGAGATCGAGCCACCAGCTGCGGCGGCGAAACTCGCCATCGGTCGCGAGCTTCAGCCCCGCGCGCTCCTGCATGGCGATGGCCTCGCGCACGCATTCGTCTTCGAGGGCGCGCAGCGCCGCGTTGTCATGCGGGGCGAGATGCTGGTCGGGCGTCTGCGGCCCCAGCAAATTTTCGCGTCCATCCTTGAGCGTTTGCGGCCTCAACAGGCTGCCGACGTGGTCCGCGCGGAATGGCGGACGCGATGCTGACGGGGTCATGGCGTTCTCGCTTTCCTCGAGCAAAACCCGCCGTCACTTCGCGCTTGCGCCGGTCACAACGCCGTCAACGACGTTCTTTTTCCAGCCCGCCTGCCCGACGATGTAGTCGCGCGAGGCGGTGATGCGCCGCTGCAAGGCCGCCATATCGACGCCAACGAGGCGCCCGCCGTCGACGAGAACGCGCCCCGCCACCATCACTTTGTCGATGTTGCTTGTGTCCATGCCCGTGACGATCGCGCCATAGGCGTTGTTGAGCGGCATGACGTTTGCCATGTCCGTGCGCAGCAGCACAATGTCGGCGTCCTTGCCGGGCGTCAGCGAGCCCGTGCGGCTCTCCGCCGCGTTGCAGCGCGCGCCTTCGATCGTCGCCATCCGCACGATGTCCCTGGCCAGCAGCAGCGGCGGCAAATCCTTCTCGCCCTTGAGCGCGCGCTCGTTGACCTGCGTGCGTTGCAGGGTAAACGCGGCGCGCATGATCGAGAACATGTCGGAGGTCATCGTCGTCTCGACATCGCTCGACAGGCTCGGGACAATGCCAAAATCGAGCGCCTGCTGGATCGGCGGCGCGCCGTGGCGCATCGTCATCTCGATGGGGACCGCCAGCGACAGGGAACCGCCCGTGTCCTTGACGCGCTTCATGTATTCAGGCCGCGCGCCGGTGAAATGGATGTAGACGTTGTCAGGCCCCATCAGCCCCTCGTCGCCGAGCTTGATCACGTCGGCGGGGCCGACCGTCGGCACGAGGCCCACCACATGCGCGTAGATGCGCAGGCCCATTCTGCGCGCCAGCAGCCATTGGCCCTTGTCGATGGCCGCCGTGAATGCGAGCGACACCAGCTGGTCGCCGGAGGCGAAATGCTGCTTCTTGATGCGCTCGACGTCGTCGGGGAATTTCGTCGCCGCCGTATAGCCGCGCGCGTAGGCGTAGACGGCGCGAATGCCGCTGTCCCTGAAGGCGCTGATCATGGCGTCGGAATGTTCCGGCGAATTCGACACCTGCGAAAGGTCCGTCACATGGGTGACGCCGGAGGTCAGCGAACGCAGGGCGCCCGAGAGCACGCCGTCATAGGCGTCGGTCGCGCGAAACAGCGGCGTCGCCTTCGCGACGATGTCGCGGAAATAATCCTCCAGCAGGCCATTGCCCAGAATGTTGCGCATGGCGCTCTGGTAGAAATGGTGGTGCGTGTCGGTGAAGCCCGGCAGCACGATGCGATTGCTCGCGTCGATGATTGTCGCTTCCGCCGAAATGTCCGGGCGCACGGCGACGATCTTGCCGCCTTCCACCAGCACGTCGGCGCGCTCGAAATCGCCGAGGCCGGAATCCATGGTCAGGACGACGCCGTTCTTGATGAGCCAGCGCCCCTCGCGCGGGGTTTGCGCCGAGGCGCGGCGCAGGCCGTAGGGGAGACAGGAAGCGGCGCCAAGACCGGCGAGAAAGGTACGGCGGTTATTCATGGACGGGCCTCCCGATGTGGCGCGCGGATTTTCCGCGCGGGCTTGCGGGGGATTTGTGGGCGGGATTGGCGCGGGCGTCAATGCAGGGGCGGAGGGGCTTTCGGCGCATTCCCATTTGGCGACGCGGCCGGTTGTCACGCCGATCTATTGCGCGAAGACAACCTGGCTGACGCCGGCCTTGACACGGATGGCGCGGATTTGCGCGGTCAATTGACCTGCGGGGCGACGAAAATCTGCCCCGGAAAAATCCGGTTGGGGTCGCGGATCTGGCCGGCGTTGGCCTCGTATATCTGCGTGTAGCGCGAGCCGCGCCCCAGAACCTTGCGGCTGATGCGCCAGAGATTGTCGCCGCGAATGACCGTCACCGAATGAATTTCCGGCACCACGGCGAGGCCGGGCATGGAAAGGTTGGCGAGCGGAACAGAATCGGGGACCGCCGCCGGTCGCGGCGGCGCGCCGGTTTGCACGCCGGGCGAGGCCGTCACAGCCGCCGGGGGCGTCGCCTGGGGCGCGGGCCTGACGGCCGGGGCGACGGGCGGGGGCGTTGCAAGCGCGGGGGCAATTGCTGCGACAGGCGCGAGTGGACGTTGCGGCGCGGTCGCGCTCTGCACCTGTGGCGTGCTGGCGATCGCGGCGGCCTGCGCAGGCGCCGCGCGCGCGGCAAGGCGCGGGGCGGGATAGTCGAAGGGCACTTCGGCGCGAGCGACGACCTTGCCGGTGGGCGTCTCCACCATGTCGGCGCGGACGTCGTAATGGCCGGGGGCCATGCCCTTCTCGACCTTCAAAGCCCACTTGCCGTCCGCCGCCGCCTGCACATTGGCGATGATCGAGCCGTTCAGATAGAGGCGCACATTGGCCCCGGAGGGAGCCAGGCCCGAGGCGAAAAAGGCGCCCTCCTCCCCCGCTTCGACCGTGCGAATGGCGACCTGCGGCGCGCCCGCAGGCGGTTGGCGCGGCTCGTTGAGGATCCGCGTGGGCGTGTCGGGCGCGCTGAGGGCGGCAATGGTTTTCTCGCCCGGCCTGGCGGCCACCGCGACGGTGACGCTTTGCTCGGAGGCGCTCTCGCCCTGCGGGCCCGCAGCGCGCAGGGACAGGACATGGTCGCCGGGCGGCAACGTTTTGGGAATAATGACAAATTGCCCGTTGGCGTCGGCCCGCGCCTCGCCAACACGCATCTCGCGATTGTACAGCGCCACGGTGGATTGAGCGGGCGCGCGTCCGGCCACTACGGCTTCGCCGGCCTGATCGACCCGCACGACGTCAAACTCGGGCAGCGCTGGCCTGGGAGCGGGTGCCGAAGGCGGCGCCAGCGCAGCCGTCTGTGGCGGCGGCGGGCTGACGGAAGGCGTTGCGGGAGCGGGCTGGGCGGCCGGCGCGCGAGCGACCGGCTGAGGCGCGGGCGGCGCCTCGAATGACGAACCGGGCGCGGACCCGCCCGCCGCGCGCCAGGCGACTGTACCCACCGCCGCGACTCCAACGGCGGCGATCGCGTAAAGGGCGGTGTTGTTCAGCGCTAACTTGACCATGAGCTCCAGACTGGTCTTGGAATTTCCATAACTTAG
>JANYDZ010000456.1 GCA_025363375.1 Hyphomicrobiales bacterium | reverse complement strand
CCTGAACAAGGTGATCCCGGAGGACACCGTGCTCGACCAACAGAGTCTGCCGAAGGTCAAAATGCCGATTGGCGACCATTACGGCCGACTGCCTGACTGGAAGCCAGCGACGCGAAGGCTGGAGAATTACCCCTACTAGAGCGTGTCGTCATTTAAGCCAAACGAGGGTGCAAACCAAATGCAGCCCGGCGAGGAAGTTTCGCGCGGTCTTCTCGTAGCGCGTCGCGATCCCTCGAAAATGCTTGATTATGCAGAAGAACCTCTCGACGAGATTGCGTTCGCGGTAGAGCGCGAAATCGCAATCGCGTTTGACCTTGCGATTTGATTTCGGGGGTATCACCGCCTTGATCGCGCGCGCGATCAGGCGGTCGATGAAGCTGTCGGCGTCATATCCCTTGTCGCCGAGCAGGGCCTCGGGTTCGACGCGCGCCAACAATTTTTCGGCTTCCTTGATGTCATGGACCTGACCGCCTGTGAGACTGAGCGCCAGCGGATTTCCCAGGGCGTCGACAATCACGTGGATTTTCGTCGTGAGCCCGCCGCGCGATCGCCCGATGGCTTGATCGAGGCCCCCTTTTTTATCGCCCCGGCGCTGTGCTGATGCGCCCGCACGATGGTCGCGTCGATCGAGGCGTACTCGTTGTCGGGATCATCGGCCAAAGCCCTGAAAAGATTCTCCCAAACGCCGCTCGCGGCCCAACGCGAGAAGCGTTTGTGCGTGTTGCACCAACCGCCAAAATGCTCCGGCAAATCGCGCCATGGCGTGCCGACGCGGAACTTCCAGATCACCGCGTCAACGAAAAGACGATTGCCAAGATCGCTGTTGCGCCCGACCGTGCCGGGGCGACCGGGAAGCAAATATTCAATCCGGGCGAATTGATCGTCGCGCAACGCATGGCGTTCCATTGTGAGCCTCCTTCAGGAAGGCTCCCCATCAATCACGCTTTCGCTGATTTGCGAATCCCTTAAATGACGACAGGCCCTAGCAGCCTGCTGAAAAACCCGCCATCAGTCGCGTCGTCGGCTCGATTATTTACTTTTCGCGCGCCGTTGGCGGCGGCGCAACCTCTTCTTGCGCCCGCGCGGAGCGTCTTCGCCACGCCTGGCGGCTACGCGGCGGCCGCCCTGGCGATCAGCTTTGGCAGCCGGACGAGGTTGTAGGCGACGGCGGCGAAGGCGAAGACGGCCTCCGCTTTGGCTCGCCCACGAACCTTCACTTTCGCCAAGCCCGCCTGCGTCTTGATCCAGCCGAAAATCTCTTCGATGCGCTTGCGGCATCGAATGCTGATCGCGTAGCCGGGATGGCGCGTGACGCGGTCGTCGATCACGGTCTTGCGAACCTTACCGAGCTTGCTGACCGCGCCGTTGATCGCGACATGCGGCGTGACGCCTCGCGTCCGCAGATCGCCCACGAAGGCCTCGACGTCGTAGGCTTTGTCGGCGCCCAGCGTGACGCGGCCCTTGCGCTTGCGGCGGTCCAGCATGGTCAGTGTCGCCTCGCGCTCGGCCGTGCCGCTCGCCAATGTCGACGCCGCGTCGACGACGAGGCCGTTGCGGTTCTCCATCAGTGCGTGGCCCATGAAGCAGAGCCGGCTCTCGCGGCCAGCGCCCTTGCGATAGAGCCGCGCGTCGGGATCGGTCGTCGAGGCGTGCGTGTCGTTCGAGCGCTTCTCCTTGTGAAAGTCGCGCTCTCCTTTGCCCCCCGGCGCGGGCGGCTCGCCAGAGCCGTCCCTGGGCCGAAAGCTCTTCATGCTCGCCCACGCGTCGATCAGCGTGCCATCGACCGAGAAATGCTCGTTCGACAGGAGCGTCTTCACCTGCGCCAGACCCATCAGCGAAGCAAGGAAGTCGCGCGCGACATCGGCTTCCAGCAGGCGGTCGCGATTGTGCGTGAAGACGGTCGCGTGCCAGACGCTTGCGTCCATCGGCAAGCCGACGAACCAGCGGAACAACAGATTGTAGTCGATCTGCTCGACCAGCATCCGCTCCGAACGGACCGAGAAGAAGGCTTGCAGCAGCATGGCGCGCAGAATCATCTCGGGCGGGACCGAGGGACGGCCGGTGATCGAATAAAGCGCCTCGAAGCGCCTGTGCAGACCGGCGAGCGCAGTGTCGGCCAGCGCCCGCACGGCGCGAAGCGGATGATCGGCGGGAACCCGCTCCTCAAGCCGCACGTAGCTGAACAATCCCTCGCCGCCGTCCTCGCGTCCGCGCATCGCAAATCACTCCCGCCATGACAGAAGGGAATCACAGCGTCGCGGAAAACACGTTGCGTGACCACAATTTGTGGCGACGGGCGTGATTTTTTGGCGGATTTGGCGGCTTGGGCGGAGAATGCGCGCGTCGTTTCGTGTCATGTCCGACTATTTGCCTCCATCCAGACACGCCGCGCCCTCGGGTTGGAGCAGCTTCGGCAAACGCACGATGTTGTAGGCGGCCATCGCGAGGACGAAGACCGTCCCGACCTTTTCGAGGCCGCGGACCTTCAGTTGCGCGAGGCCGCCGACGGCCTTGCCCCAGCCAAAACTCTCCTCGATCCGCTTGCGGCAACGCATGCTGAGCGCGTAGCCGGCGCTCGCGGCCACGTCGGGCGGAACCGCCGTTTTGCGAACCTTGCCAAGCTTGCTCACCGTACCGTTGACGGCGACGTGCGGCGCGATCCTGCGCGCCTTCAAATCCTCGACGAAGGCTTCGGCGTCGTAGTTCTTGTCCGCGCCGAGGCTCGCGCCTTCCGGCAAGTCCCTCGTCAGGGCGCTCGCCGCGTCGCGCTCCGCCGTTCCCGTCGCCAGCGTCGCCTCCGCGCCCACCACGAGGCCGTTGCGGTTCTCCATCAAGGCGTGGCCGAGGTACGCCATCTGGCTCGGCTGACCATCGCCCTTGCGAAACAACCGCGCGTCGGGATCGGTGGTCGAGGCGTGCGTCTCGTTCGAACGCTTCTCCTTCTTGAAGTCGCGTTCGCCGTTGCGACCGGGCGAGGGAGGCTCGCCCGATCCGTCCTTCGGGCGAAAGCTCTTCATCGACGCCCACGCCTTCAGCAGCGTGCCATCGACGGAAAAATGCTCCGCGCTCAACAGCTTCTTCACGCGCGGAAGCCCAAGCAGCGTGGCGAGGAACTCTCGCGCGATCGCCGTCGTCAGCAACCGGTCGCGGTTCTTCGAAAAGCTCGACGCGTCGAAAACCGGATCGTCGATCCCCAGCCCAACGAACGAGCGAAACAGAAGGTCGAACTCGATCCGTTCCACAAGCTGGCGCTCCGAGCGGACGGTGTACAGCATCTGCAACAACGTCGCGCGCAGCAGCCGCTCCGGCGG
>JANYDZ010000062.1 GCA_025363375.1 Hyphomicrobiales bacterium | reverse complement strand
GTAACCGTCAATGAGGCGGCCGATCCCGCGGCGAAAGGTGGTCATTTGTTTGTCCAGTCGGATGATTTCCTCGGGCGCGGCGGCGCCATTGGCGGCCTGAACGATGCGGCGCCGGTACTCGTCGGCGACACGATCCGGCTCTTCCAGAAGCGAGATAATCCGATCCCACACAACCTGTTCCAGTTGATCGGCGCGCACGGGCGTGTTCCGGCATATGGCGTTGCCGTCGAACCGATAGCCATCCGCTCCGGTGCAACGGTAATATCGCAGGACGTTTGTCGGATCGTACCCGCGCGAACGGGGCGCGGCCTTTCCATAATATGCGTAGCCGCAACTCCGGCAGACCGTCAAACCTTGGAGCAGCCAAACGTGACCACGCTCACGATCGCGCTTTCGCTTCCTGTTTTCGGCGAGTTGCGCGCGAGCCGCCTCGAACGCTGACGGATCGACAAGCGGAGTGACGGGGATTTCGATCCATTCATCGCGCGGCGCGGCCACACGCGACGTGGCGCGTGGCGATGGTTTTGTGCGCCCTCGCAGCGGACGCAATGGTGGTCGCGGCGGCAGATAGTGGGCGCGTCCGAACGCCGCCCGTCCAATGTAAGCGGGATTCTCCAGCATGCCGTGGATGGTCGATGCATACCAGCTTGTCGAGCCCCGTCGGGTTTGGCAACCAATTTGCCGCAGACGCCGGCAAACCTCGCGCAGACTCATGCGATCGAAGCCAACCCAGGCGAAAATGAATCGAACGATACGCGCCTCTTCCTCCACCACTTCGAAACGTGCCACGCCGCCACCTTCGGCGCGACTGACATAGCGATAGCCAAAGGGCGCTCCGGTGAGCGCGCTGACCGAACCGGAGCGCGCGGCGTGCCGGCGACCTCGACGGCTGCGCTCCAGGATTTTGGCGCGCTCGTATTCGGCGATCACGCCCTGAACCTGGAGCAGGAGATCGTCTTCCGCCGTGTCGCCGATTGGCCGGTTCAGAAAAACGATTTCCACTCCGGCGCGGTGAAGTTCGTCAACGATGAGCGCCTGATGGGCGTAACGGCGCGCCAACCGGTCCGGGGCATGCACATAAACACGTTCGATCCGCCCGCTGGCCACCGCGTCGCGAAGTCGCTCAAGAGCCGGGCGAAGAAGAAGCGAGCCGCTGAAGCCTTCATCCTCGAAAACGTCATCCGGTTCGAGCAGGAATCCGTCGGCGGCGATGCGCTCCCGCAGCGCCGCCACCTGGCTTGCAATGGTATTGTCCCGCGCTTGGGTTTCACTCGAAACGCGAGCATAAAGAGCAGTCCGTCCATCCCTCATGGCCTACTCCCCGATCCCGTTTTCGCCGTCGGACCCGGCCTGGGTTGCGTCACACCCTCGTTCGGCGGTCGCGAGCGACCGCGCCTCGGGGTCGGCACGAGGCGGGCGTAGACCTCGATCAGATGCTGCTGACTGAACCTTGTCGTCTCGAACGATACGCGCACTTGCAACAGAGGACGATCCGCGCGCCGGGCCATCTGCGCCTCCATCGGTCATGGACGTGACCACACGCCGCGGGACGCGCATCAAACTCCTTATTGTTCCGGATTTATCTGTGACAAATTGACTCGCTCCCTCGTTCCGCGCGCTCTCCTCAACCCGGCAATTTCGCCCCCTTTCGCTTGCCCGTCGAACAATCGAGGACCATTCGAACCCGAGAACATTGGCAACATTGTCCGTTGGTTCACGACCCAGCGTTTTGGCAGGACGATGAAACCCTTGATTTGCGTGTCGGTGCGCTTGACGACGGTGATGGAAATCTTGCTCGCCTCGAAGGCTGCGCGCTGCGCCTCGTCGCCCTGATAACCGCCGTCAACAAAGGACATTTTCACCCACGGGCTCTTGCGATGCACGGCTTCGAGCAGCGGCGCGAGGGCGTCGCGGTCCTGTACGCTGGCCGCCGTGATCTGGCATTCGATGGGCAGCCCGATCGTATCGACGACGAGATGGCGCTTGCGGCCCTTGATCTTCTTGCCGACGTCGAAACCGCGGGGGCCGCCGGCTTCGGTGGTCTT
>JANYDZ010000048.1 GCA_025363375.1 Hyphomicrobiales bacterium | reverse complement strand
ATACCAAAGGTCATTTGCATCGACCCACGTGCGCCCAGTCGCGCATTCCAATCGACTTGATTGTTTCGGGCAATGCGATGAGTTTGTTCCACGCCTCGCAGGCCGCCTCGACGATGGCGTCGTAGGTTTCGAAGACGCGGTTCGATAGCCAGTTGGCGCGCATGAATTGCCAGATGTTTTCGACGGGATTGAGTTCCGGCGATTTCGAGGGCAGGAAAACCGGCGTGATGTTGGCGGGCATGTCGAGCATGCTGGTGGTGTGCCATCCCGCCCGATCCATCAACAGCACGGCCTGTGCGCCAGGCGCGACGCGGCGCGAGATTTCCTCGATGTGCAATTGCATGGCTTCGGTGTCGGCGTTGGGCAGCGCGAGCGCCGCGCCGGTTCCGCGCGCCGGACAAATCGCGCCGAAGAGATACGCGTTCTCGTAGCGCTGGTCGGCGGGCTGGCGCGGCCTCGTTCCGCGCCGCGCCCATTGCCGGACAATGCCGTTCTTCTGGCCGATGCGCGCCTCGTCCTGGAACCAGATTTCGACGGGCTTGTCGGCGGGAAAGCCCTCCAGATGGGCGTTCAGCGCGTTCTCGAAGTTTTTTTAAAAGCCTCGATGACCTCGGCCTTCTGGTCGGGATGACGGGGACGCGCGCTCACGTGGGAGAAGCCGAGTTGCTTGAGGATCGTTCCGACGTAGCGCTCGTGAAAGTCGATGGCGAAACGCTCCTTGATGACGCGTTGCAGATCGACGCGCCGCCAGCGCACGACGCCGTCCGTGGCGCGATCAGGACCCGCTTCCACCAGCGCGGCGAGTTCGGCTTTTCGCTCCGCCGAGAGGCGCGGCACGACTCCCCCGGCGTGGCGATCAAGAAGCCCGTCGGGCCCCAGTTGATTGAACCGGTGAACCCAGTCGCGCAACGTCTGCCGGTCCATGCCGCCAATGCGCGCCGCGTCGGTCCGGTTCATCCCGTCCAGAACCGCCGCCAGCGAAAGCAGGCGTCGGCTCTGGTTGTTGTCCCTGGAGCGTTTGGCCAGACGGCGGAGGTCGGACGCCGAAAAGTCGGTGCGAAGGGTCAGGGCTTTGGGCATGGCGCGAATCTCCTCCGCGCCAGGAAATCAGAACCGAAACGAAAAGGGAATCCACGCCAGAGTCAGAGCGGCGCGCCTTTGGTATAATATATTATATAGGCATACGCGCGTATGCGATTTGACCCCTGATGGCGGAGAAGTAAATTGTCGACCCGTCCAAATAGAAAAGTCACCTAATGAAGAATGCGATGCGTATAACAGGTCGCTGATAAGCCCGGCTTTGCCTCGCAGAAAATGCGATTTCGTTGAATCTGTAATGCGAATTACATCGTCGGGGGGTTATATTTCCGAAGGGAGCACTCTCAGACCAGTCTTGTTTATCTATCCAATAGGAAGAGAAGAAAATATCTCGCACAACCGATTGATGAAGCCCAGGATCGTATCTGTGAACTTGCCCCTGTTTGGTGTCTCCCAAGGCCGTGCGATTATGCAGCGTGTCTTTCTTCCTCGCCAGACTCCTTTCTTTCGACCTTCCGGTTGGCCTCGAACGTCATCGGGCTGACGTAGCCCAGCGTCGAATGAAGCCGCTTGTGGTTATAAAACCGCATCCAGTCCATCGTTTCGTCCTTTGCCTGTCTGCGCGTGGGAAAACGCATGCCGTGCAGCCGCTCCACCTTCAATGATCCGAAAAGCGTTTCGGTGACCGCGTTGTCCCAACAATCGGCCCGCCGGCTCATCGAGCCTTTCATGCCGAAGTCCTTCAACTGTTTCTGGAAGTCGCCGCTTGCGTACTGGCTGCCGCGATCGGAATGGAAGATCAGGCCCGGAGCCGGACGCCTCTGGAACCAGGCCATGCGCAACGCGTCGATGACAAGTTGCCGCGTCATGCGTTCGTTCATCGCAAAGCCCACGATCCGGCGGCTGAACAAATCGATGACGACGGCGAGATAAAGCCAGCCCTCGTCGGTCCACACGTAAGTGATGTCGCCCGTCCAGACGCGGTTCGGCTCGGCCACGACGAACTTGCGTTCGAGCAGGTTGGGCGAGACCGGAAGCTTGTGCGAACTGTCCGTCGTCACCCTGAACTTGCGCTTGCCGCGCGCCCGCAAACCGTCCGCTTTCATCATCTTGCGAACGCGCTCCTTGCCGGCGCGAATGCCGCGGTCGCGGAGTTCGCGCCACACGCGCGGCCAGCCATAAGCGCCTTTCATCTCGTGAAAGATGGCGCGTACGTGAACCAGAAGCGCCACGTCGCCGACGCGCTGGCCGGGCGACGCCGCCGGCGCGGTCCGGCGCTCGCGATGTCGCCGATAGCCGCTGGCGCTCACTTCAAGCACCCGGCACTGGACCACGACCGGCCAGACCTCGCGATGCCGCTCGATGAAGGCGTATCTCACGACGACTCCTTCGCGAAATACGCCGTCGCTTTTTTTAATATGTCGCGCTCCATCCGCGTGCGCGCCAGTTCGGCCTTCAGCCGGCTGATCTCCATCTGCTCCACACTCACCGGCTTGACCGTCCCCACGCCGGACAACCGACCCGCCGCGTCGGCCTTCAGCCAATTGTTCAGCGTTTGCCCCGCCATCCCCAGCGACGCCGACACGTCGGCCGGCCTCTGTCCGGCGCGCACCAGCCGCACCGCCTCCTGCCTGAACTCAAGCGTGTAGTCCGTTCTCGGTCTTTTCATCAAAATGGCTCCAGTGGCCGTGATTGTACATCATCGGCTTTGGGAGACGTTTTTCGGGGGCAAGGTCACCGAGACGCTTGCAGCAACTTTTGAATTGCGGGCAGCGCGTTCCAGCCTGCCATGCCGCAGCTCGATGGCCAACTCTTGATTGCCTCCATCAGAGACTCGGGTTTGTCGCCAAATACACCCCTGTAAAGGTCAAACAGCAGGAGGGCCGGCTTGCGCCCAAAGCCAACCCGACGGGGATGTCCCGTTCGTTGTTGAAATTGAGGAACGGACGCGGCTGGTTGAAAGCTATGCCGCCTCTGCGATTTGATCAAGCTTCGTGGCGGATGAGGCCGCGGCGCTTTTCTTGTTCAGGGCTGCGCGCAGGGCGGGAAGATGCTTGTGCGCCTTCAATCGACGGAAGCCCTTCTTTGCTTCCTGCATGGCGGCGGCGGTCCAGCGCAGGGCCATGGAAGGCGAGCGCCAGTATTTGACGTTC
>JANYDZ010000003.1 GCA_025363375.1 Hyphomicrobiales bacterium | reverse complement strand
GGAGCGGTGGAAAACGGGCCGCGCTTTTTCGCACAGCCGACGTGCCATCACGCGCCGGAAGTTTATGGCGGGATACGCGAGAGCGAGGCGGCGGAGTTGCTCAGGCGGTTTTTCAGGGGGAAGCGGTAGGCGAACAACTGTCGCGGCGACAGTCTTCAAACGTAAGACGGCAACAGGCGCCGCCGGCTGTTGCGCCCAAAGTTTGCCCGACGATCCGACAACGCCTGGCATAGCGTTGTGACTCCAGCGCGCTTGCGGTCAGCCTTGCATCGCGCGTCAGGCCACGGTGACCGGCCTACGCCGACTTCCGCATCTCCGACTTCGCCACCATCGCCCCGGCGCTGGCGATATTCGCGGGGCGGCCAAGCAGGTAGCCTTGCCCCCTGGCTATCCCGAGCATCAGCAGGATCTCCAGCTCCGCCTCGGTCTCGATGCCCTCCGCGATGATTGTGCAATCGGTTTCCCGCGCGAAAGAGATCAGCGCGGCCGCCATGGCGCGCCGCGCGGGGTCGCAATCCACGGCCCGCGTGAGGTCCGCGTCGAGCTTGATGATGTCGGGCCGCAACTGGATGATGTGCTGCAGGCTGGCGTAGCCCGCGCCCGCGTCGTCGATGGCAAGTTTGACGCCGGCCCCGCGCAGCGGCGCAAGCGCCATTTTCAATTCCTGATAATCGCTCACCGGCGCGTGCTCCGTCACCTCGAGCACCAGCCTGTTCAAGGGCGCGGATTTGAAAAGCGATTCGAGTTCGCCGCATACGATGGCTTCCGGCGAGGCGTTGAAGGTCAGGTAGACATCGTCGGGCAGCGACTGGAACGCTTCCAGCGCCGCTTTTAGGACCGCCAGCTCCAGCTCGACGCCGCAATCGGCTTCGGCTGCTTCTCTGAACCACTTGTCCGGCGAACGGTAGGGCTGTTGCGTAAAGCGGCACAGGGTCTCGAAGCCCACGGGGCGTTGCGACCTGAAGTCCCAGATGGGCTGAAAGACCATTGAGAATTCGCGCGCGGCGATGATCTTTTCAATGCGCGCCCGCTTGGTCTGGACTTCCCGGCCGGCGGCGGCCTCGCGGCTGATCTGGCCCGCGGCCATGTCGGCGAACACGCGCATGACCCGAAGGTCGCGGTCGTTCAGGGACTTGTCGGGGCGCGGGCTCAGGCAGCAGAACATGCCGTAGACGCTGCCGTCGTCAAGACGCACCGGCACGCTCATATGCGCGCCGATGGGAACCGCGCGGGTGATGGGCATGCCGGCGGCGAGCGGAAAATCGGCGGTGTTTGCCATCAGTTCGGGCAGGCGCCCTTCGAGGATGTGTTCGCAATAGACATCGTCGAGCGAACGGCGGTCGCCAGGCTTGATCAGCGCTTCAAGACCGGGAGCGTCGACAGCCATGAAAACGGATTGGCCGTCGATGAATTGCGAGAGATAGGCAACCTCCATCCCCAGATGTTTGCGAACCGATTCCAGCGCCTGAGCGATGGTTTTGCTGGAATTCCCGGAATCAACGGGGGACGCAAGGCGGTTCAGCTTGGTTCGCTCCGGATCGCGCGGGACCTTGCGCCCGAAATAAGCGCAGCGCGACTGATGATCGCCAATATTGACTCCGCTGGGTTAATTTTTCGCGCAATCGGTAAAACGCGTCCGCCGCGCAAGGCGCCAGCGCGCGCCTTTCCATGCCAGCGGCGCGGATGCTAACGTGCGCCGGATATGCACTTCCAGGAAAGTTTCGTCAGGAGGCACCCGATGCGAGCATCCTTCGCTCTTGCGCTCGCCATGGCCGGCGCGCTCGCCGCCCCCGCCTGCGCCCAGTCATGGCCGGAAAAGGGCCTCCGCATTGTCGTGGGGTTTCCCCCGGGACCGACCGACGTGATGGGGCGTCCCGTCGCCGCGAAATTACAGCAGGCGCTCGGCGTCAATGTCGTCTTCGAGAACCGTCCCGGCGCCAATGGAGCGATCGCGACAGAACAGGTGGCGCGCGGCGAGGCCGACGGGCACACGATTTTGTTGGGCACGGCGGGCACGCACGCCACGGCGGTGCACCTGGTCAAAAATCTGCGCTACGATCCCGTCAACGACTTTGCGCCTGTGATCGCCGCGATCGAACCCGTCACCTGCATCGTCGCGCATCCCTCCCTGCCGGCGAATTCCTTTCCCGAGTTGATCGCATACGCCAAAGCCAATCCTGGAAAACTCTCGTACGGCTCCACGGGGATCGGTTCTTTCTTTCACCTGTTCGGCGAAATGCTCAACCAGAAGGCGGGAGTCGGCATCGTGCACGTGCCCTACAAGGGCGCCGACGCCGCTATCACCGACGTCATGGGCGGGCATATTCCGCTTGTCTACACGTCGCTGTCGACGGCGGGGCCGCATATTCAATCGGGCGCGGTGAAACTGATCGCGATCCTGGAGCCCAAACGCTTCGCCAAAATGCCGACGGTTCCCTCGATCAGCGAGTTCCTTCCTTCCTTTCAAAAGCCCTCGACATGGTTCGGCTTCTTTGTCGCGCGCAAGACGCCGGAGCCGATTGTCAATCGGATCAACGCCGAGATCGACCGCATCCTCAACACCGCGGAAATCCTTGGGCTGATGGAGCAAAACGGCTATTCGGTCATCGGCGGGCCGCCGGAAAAGCTGCGCGACCTCGTGGCGGACGGCATCGCGCGCTTCGGCGAGATTGTGAAAGCGGCGGGCATCCAGGCGGAATGACGCAATGCCGGACGAGGGCGGCGCGCCGCCGGCCTATGTCCTGATCGAAACGGAGCCCGCGCAGGCTCACGCCTTGTCGAGCGCGCGCCAGCCGATGTCGCGTCGGCAGAACCCGCCTGGCCAGTCGATGACGTCAACCGCCGCGTAGGCGCGCTGCCGCGCCTCGCGCGCGCTCGCGCCAACAGCCGTCACGTTCAACACACGCCCGCCGTTGGCGACGAGCCTGTCGCCGTCGCGTTTGGTGCCGGCGTGAAAAACCGTCACGCCCTCCATTTGCGCGGCGCGTTCAACGCCCTTGATTTCGCTGCCGCGCTCGGGCGCCTCGGGATAGCCCTTCGCGGCAAAGACGACCGTCAGCGCGGTTTGCGGCGAAAGCCGCACGGGCCCCGCCGGCAGACCGCCCTCCGCCGACGCCAGCAACAGCGTCAATAGATCATCCTGCAAGCGCGGCAGAATCGCCTGCGTTTCAGGATCGCCAAAACGCGTGTTGAACTCGATCAGCTTCGGCCCCTGCCTGCCAATCATCAGTCCCGCGAACAAAACTCCCTTGAACGGCGCGCCGCGCGCGCGCATGCCCGCCATGGTCGGCTCGACGATCTCGCGCATGACGCGCGCGCTCACCGCGTCGGTCATAATCGGCGCCGGCGAATAGGCGCCCATGCCCCCGGTATTGGGACCCGTGTCGCCATCGCCGACGCGTTTGTGATCCTGCGCCGAAGCGAAGGCCAGCGCGCGCTCCCCGTCGCACAGCGCGAAGAACGAGGCCTCCTCGCCGTCCAGAAACTCCTCCACGACAACCGAGGCGCCCGCCGCGCCAAAGGCGCCGCCAAAAATCATGTCGAGAGCGGCCTCGGCTTCCTTGAGGTTCGCGGCGACAACCACGCCCTTGCCCGCCGCCAGCCCGTCGGCCTTGACGACAATGGGCGCGCCTTTCGAACGCACATAGGCTTTCGCCGCGTTGATCGATGTAAAACGCTGATAGGCGCCGGTGGGAATATTGAACTGCCTGCACAGATCCTTGGTGAACCCCTTGGAGCCCTCCAGTTGGGCCGCAGCCCTGGACGGCCCGAAAGACTTGATTCCGGCGCTCGCGAGATCGTCGACCAGTCCCGCCACCAGCGGCGCCTCGGGGCCAACGACGACAAACTCGACCTGCATGACCCGGCAAAACGCGATCACAGCGGCATGGTCGGCGATATCGACAACGACGTTCTCGGCAAGACCGGCCGTGCCGGGATTGCCGGGCGCGACAAACAGCCTGGTCAGTTTCGGGCTCTTCGACAGCGCGAGCGCCAGCGCGTGTTCGCGCCCGCCGGAACCGATGAGAAGAACGTTCATTGCGAATCGCGGGGTTATTGGTGCGTTGCCAGCGCTTTTAAGGCGCGGCCGCGGACGGGGCAAATGGCGGGTCCGTTTATCAACATTTTCAGCGGCCTTTCGACGCGTCGCCCACTTTGCGGCCAACCGGAAACTCGACTAGGCTGGCCCCCTCGGGCGCGCCGCCCCTAGGGGGCGGGCAATCCGCGCCGCCTCCGCTCAGGAGCGTCCCATGCGCTTTGCCTCAATCCTCGCGCGCGGCCTTGCCGTCGCGGCCCTCCTGCTCTCGCCTAGCGCGATCGCGCAGGTCGCCGAGCAGCCTGAGCCCTGTCCGCGTCTGATCGCCACCGGCCCGAGCCTGATCCAGCGCGCCGCGGTGAAAACCGACGAACTCGGCCTGTCCTTTGTGGGACACGCGACATTTCTGCTGGAAACGCCGAAGGGCGTGCGCGTCGCCACCGATTACAACAATTACGTCAAGCCGCGCGGCGAGATCGACGTCATCACCATGAACAAGGCGCATGACACGCATTACACCGAGCGGCCCGATCCCGCGATCCCCCACGTATTGCGCGGCTGGAACCCGCGCGGCGGCCCCGCGGCGCACGACTTCACTTTGAAGGATCTGCGCATCCGCAATGTCGTGACCAATATCCGCGATTTTCGCGGCGGCACGGAATACGACGCCAATTCAATTTTTGTCTTTGAAGCCTCGCAGCTCTGCGTCGCCCACCTCGGCCATCTGCATCACGAATTGACGCAGGAACACCTCAAGCAGATCGGCCGCATCGACGTTGCGCTGGCGCCCGTCGATGGCGGCTTCACCCTCGGGCAGCAGGGAATGATCGACGTTTTGAAGACCTTGCAACCCTCGATCATCATCCCCATGCATTTTTTCGGGCCATCGACGCTCAACCGCTTTCTGGCGATGGCGCGCGAGCACTGGCCGGTGGAATACGCCAACAATCCCTCGCTCGTGCTGACGCGCGCGGGATTGCCCGTCAAAACAAAAGTGCTGGTGCTGCCGGGCAATTGACGCGGATGTCGATCAGCGCCGCCTTTGCGCCGCCACGCCTTTTGCCGCAGGGGACGGCAAGTCGTCGGCTTCCGCCCGCGCGTCGGCGCGCTGCTGTTTGGGGCCGCGCGCGCCCATGAACGGCTTTGAGCCGCGCCGGGCCAACGCGTCGGCGCGCTCGTTCATTTCGTGGCCGGCGTGGCCTTTCACCCAGTGCCATTCGACATTGTGCCGCTCGGCGGCGGCGTCGAGACGCCGCCACAGATCGACGTTCTTCACCGGCTGCTTCGCGGACGTTTTCCAGCCGTTGCGCTTCCAGCCGTGCATCCAGTCCATCACGCCGTTGCGCACATATTGCGAATCCGTGTGAACATCCACGTCGCAGGCGCGCGTCAACGATTCCAGCGCCATGATCGCCGCCGTCAACTCCATCCGGTTGTTGGTGGTGAGCTGTTCGCCGCCGCACAATTCCTTTTCATGCCCGTTGAAAGTGAGGATGGCGCCCCAGCCGCCCGGCCCCGGATTTCCCGAACACGCGCCGTCCGTCCACGCCACAACGCGCTTTGTCATCGCAGAAGCCCATAATCGCGGGCGCTTTCCGCCTGCTGGTGAAAACGCAATTTCTTCAGATATTCGATCGGGTCCTTCGGCTTCACAAGCGCGCCCTCCTGTCGGTTCAGCCAATCGACGAGGCGCGTCAGCAAAAACCGCAGCGCGGCGCCGCGCGCAAGCGTGGGCAGCGCCGCGATTTCCATATCGACAAGCGGCCGTTCGCGCGCGTAGCCGTTGATCAGCGCCATGCCCTTGGTGATGTTGAAGGAGGCGTCGGGCTCGAAGCACCAGGCGTTCAGGCAGATCGCCAGATCGTAGGCGAGGAAGTCGTTGCAGGCGAAGTAGAAGTCGATCAGGCCCGACAGCTTCCCCGCGAGAAAGAACACGTTGTCGGGAAACAGGTCGGCGTGGATGATCCCCGCCGGAAGGCCCTTCGGCCATGCGTTCTGCAGTCTCGATATCTCCTCCGCGATCGTCACCGCGAGGCCCGGCAAAACATCGTCGGCGCGCGCCTCGGCGCTGCGGAACAGCGCCGGCCAACCATTGATCGACAGTGTGTTTTCGCGCGCCAGGGGGAACGCGGCCCCGGCCTTGTGCAGCTTGCCAAGCGCTTCGCCCACCATGCCGCAATGACGCGCGTCGGGCCGGCGCGCCGACACGCCGTCGAGAAACGTCACGATGACGGCGGGTTTTCCGGCCAGCCGCCCGAGCGCCCGCCCCTTGCGGTTGTTCACCGGCTGCGGACAGGTGACGCCATGGCCGCTCAAATGTTCGAGAAGGCCCAGAAAGAACGGCAAATCCGCTTCGTTCACGCGCCTCTCGTAGAGCGTCAAAATGAAATAGCCCGCGCGCGTATGCAGCAGGTAGTTCGAATTCTCGACGCCCTCGGCGATGCCCTTGATGGAAAGAACGTCGCCAATGTCGTAGCCCGCCACGAAAGACTCGAGCTCGTCGTCGGCGACTTCGGTGTAAACGGCCATGCGAACGAATCCGGGAATCGAAGGCGTCTTGCGCCTTTGAGCCCGACTGTTAGACTATTTCAATTGCGGGTGGAATCCTGATCGCCGCGTGATTCGCCATTATTATTGCGACAAATGCAACACGACGTCGCCCGCCGGCCCCGGCGCGCGCCGAAAGGCGGTTTGAATGTTGATTGCCATCCCCTCCTGGCTCTGGGTGCTCTTCACCCTCGTCGCCGCGTCCGCGCAGACGGCGCGCAACGTGATGCAGCGCGATCTCGTCGGCAAGGTTGGCACCGCCGGCGCCACCTATGTGCGCTTCATCTTCGGCCTGCCCTTCGCGGTCGTGTTTCTCGCCGTACAGCGCTGCGCGACGGGCGAGGCCCTGCCCGACATCGGCTGGCGCGCGCTCGCCTGGTGCCTTGTCGCCTCCATGGCGCAGATCGCGGCCACCGCGCTGATGCTGACGGCGATGAAAACGCGCTCTTTCGTAGTGTCCATCGCCTATACGAAAACAGAGCCCGTTCTCGTCGCCCTGTTCAGCATTGTCTTTCTCGCGGAGACGCCGACGCCCACGGTGGCGCTCGCCATCGTCGTCGCGACCATAGGCGTGATGATCCTGTCGCGTCCGCCGCAAGGCGCGACCGGCGAGGTTTCGAGCCTCAAGCCCGCTTTCATCGGCCTTGCTTCCGCCGCCTTCTTCGGTCTCTCGGCGACGAGCTATCGCGGCACGATTCTCGCGCTGCCCTCGCCCTCCTTCCTGATGACCGCGACGACGACGCTGGTGATGGGTCTGGCTCTGCAAAGCGCCGTGATTCTCGGCTGGCTTGGATTGCGCGACCGGGCCCTGCTGAGGGCGATCGGCGGCAACTGGCGCGCTTCGCTGCTGGCGGGTTTCATCGGCGCCTTCGCCTCGCAATTCTGGTATCTGGGTTTCGCCATTTCGACGCCGACCAAGGTGCGCACGCTGGCTTTGGTGGAAGTGCCCTTCGCGCAAATCGTCTCGCGCAGCCTGTTCAAACAGGGCGTCAACGCGCAGGAACTGATCGGCATCGCGATGATTGTCGGCGGCGTGGTTATTCTGTTGCACGGCTGACCTGGGTTTCGCGCAACTGGCGCGGCAGCGGAAAGAACATGTCTTCGCTCGCCGTCGCCACCGTTTCAACGGTCACGTCAAAACGCTCGCGAAACGCGTCGATCATCTCGTCAACGAGCACTTCAGGCGCCGAAGCCCCCGCTGTAATGGCGATTTTTCGGAGTCCCTTGAATTGCGGCCAGTCGATGTCGACGGCGCGCGGCACAAGCCGCGCATAGGGACAGCCGGCGCGTTCCGCGACTTCCTTGAGGCGCTGCGAATTGGATGAATTCGCCGAGCCCACCACGAGCATCGCCTCGACGCCCGACGACACCTGTTTGACCGCGTCCTGCCGGTTTGTCGTGGCGTAGCAGATGTCCTCGCGCGGCGGGCCGACTATCGCGGGAAAGCGCGCCGTCAGCGCCGCGATGATATCGCGCGTGTCGTCGACCGAGAGCGTCGTCTGCGTGGCGTAGGCGAGATTTGCCGCGTCCGGCGCGACAAGCCGCTCCACGTCCTCGACGGATTCGACCAGCAACACCGCGCCGTCGGGCAATTGGCCGACCGTGCCGACGACTTCCGGGTGCCCGGCGTGGCCGACGAGGATGATCGTGCGTCCGCGCTTGCTGTGAATGGCGCACTCGCGATGCACCTTGGTCACCAGCGGGCAGGTCGCGTCGATGGAGATCAGATTGCGCGCGTTCGCCGCCGCCGGCACGGATTTAGGCACGCCGTGGGCGGAGAAAATCACCGGCGCCGCCGGCAGGACGACCTCGTCGAGGTTGCCGATGAACACGGCGCCCTTGGCGCGCAAGCCGTCCACGACATATTTATTGTGCACGATTTCATGACGCACATAGACGGGCGCGCCGTATTTTTCGAGCGCCTTCTCCACGATGTCGATGGCGCGCACGACGCCCGCGCAAAATCCGCGCGGCGCGCAGAGCAGAATAAGGAGCGGCGGCCTGGAGGACATTCTCGACCCGATTTAAAAGTTCAGCGCTTGCCCGGATTGAAATGCTTCTTCAGCCCCGCCCAGCAATCCGCGTAGTCCGGTTGCAAAAGCGGGGAC
>JANYDZ010000724.1 GCA_025363375.1 Hyphomicrobiales bacterium | reverse complement strand
TTCAGCGACGACGCCGCGCATGTGGAGATATTGCCCGTCGAGGTCGAAGGCGCCGTCCTGCGTCCACATGCGCTTCATCACGCTGATCCATTCGTCGGCGTAGGCGTAGCGATCCTCGTGGTCGCGCTGGTCATGGCCCATCATCTGGAACTCCGGCTCGTTCCAGCCTACGACGATGTTAAGGCCGAAGCGGCCGTGGCCAACATGATCGGCCGTCACCATCATCTTGGCGGCGACAAGTGGATTGAAGATCGGCGCGTGCACGGTGCCGAAGACCGTGATGCGTTTCGTCTGGGCGAGCAGACCAGTCGCCCAGGTGATCGTCTCGAAGGTGGAACCCTGGAAATTGCTCGGGCCTCCATAGCCTTTCCAGCGACCGATCGGCAGGATGAAATCGAAACCGCCTTCGTCGGCGATCCTCGCCATTTGCGAACAACTGTCCCAGTCCGCGCGCCAGCGCTCGGGCAGCGTGTTCACGATGGCGCGGCCGGACGAGCAATTGGCTCCGAACAGGCCGAGCTTGAACTTGTTGTTGTTGTACATCTGGTAGCGGTCGGCGGGCATGGGGGCTCCGGGAAAACCAATCGTGCGGGAGCGCTGTTTGCGCTGCTCGCGAGGATGGGTTTGCTTGGTTTGATCTTTGCAAGTAGCACTCTTACCGATAGCGGCAAAATCCGCCATTATTTTCGCGCCGTAACAACGAGCGGGAAACGGGAGGACGCCATGATCCAGGTCAACGCAAGTGTCAATCGCCGAGGATTGCTCAAAGGTCTCGTCGCAGGCGGCTCCATCGCCGGCGTTGCCTTGCAAGCGCACGCCCAGACCGGCGTCCTGGAAGCGCCGAAATGTCCGCTGGGTCCGCCGCCGCACGAAAAGGGGCCGCGCGTGTGGATGGACATGGATCAATGGGACATCGACGCCGCCTATGATCAGGCTTTCTACGCGCCGATGGGTTTTCAGATCAGCAAACGCATCGCCGCTGCGAGCGACGCGGCGCGGACGCGGCTCGGAGCGCCGCTGCGGCTTTCGTATGGCGCGAGCGAGATCGAGAAGCTCGATGTTTACAAAGCCAGAAAGCCCAACGCGCCGATTTTTGTATTCATTCACGGCGGCTCTTGGCTGGGCGGAACGGCCAGGGACCATGGCTATCCCGCCGAAATGTTCGTCAACGCCGGCGCCAACTTCATCGCCATTGACTTTATCCAGATCAGGGAAGCCGGCGGCGACCTGCGAGCGATGGCGCAGCAGGTGCGTAGCTCCATTGCGTGGGTTTTCAGGAACGCCGCGTCCTTCGATGCCGACCCAAACCGGCTCTATATCGGCGGGCGTTCGTCCGGCGCGCATTTGTGCGGCGTCGCGCTGGTCACGGACTGGCAAAAGGAATTCGGCCTGCCGCCGGATATCGTCAAGGGCGGCGTTTGCTCCAGCGGCATGTACGATCTCAAGCCCGTGCGCATTTCCAAGCGCGGCAATTTCGTGAAATTCACGGACGAGATGGAGTTCGCGATGAGTTCGCAACGCCACCTCGATCTGCTCACGGCGCCCCTCACCGCTTTGATCGGCACCAACGAGACGCCGGAATTTCAACGACAGGGCAGGGATTTTGTCGCCGCCGCGAAGGCCGCCGGGAAGGATGTGACACTGGTTGTCGCGCCCGAATACAACCATTTTGAAATGGGGGAATCCTTCGGCAATCCCTATGGGCCGAGCGGTCGGGCGGCGCTGGCGCTGATGAAGTTGCCGATATTGGCGTCATAATTCAGCGAAGGCAGGCCGAATCACCGATTCCATGGTATTTTCCCTCTCGCGATTTTTCGCAGAGGAGACTCCCATGGCCAAAGGTCAGATGCGTTCCAACAAGGAAGTCAAGAAACCCAAGAAAGACGCCGCCGCCAAAGTGAAGCCGGCGACGGGTTCGCTGTTCACCGCGCCGGCGCCCTCGGTGCAGAAGGGCAAGAAGCCGAAGTAGGAGGCCGCGACTTCGGCAGACCCTTCTCCCGTTGCACGGGAGAAGGGCTTTCGATGTCGCCAAACCTCGCCTTAAACTGCCAGCGCAGCGCTTCGTCCACCGCCTCCATCGTCACGGGAATCCCGAGCTCCACGAGGCTCGTCACCCCCAGATGGGCCTGCGAAACGCCGCAAGGCACGATCCCCTGAAAATGCGACAGGTCCGGTTCGACATTCACGGATATTCCGTGGAACGTCACCCAGCGGCGCACGCGCACGCCGATGGCGGCGATCTTGTCCTCGGCCATGGCGCCGTCGACGCCGCGCGGCTTGTCGGGGCGTTGCACCCAGACGCCGACGCGGCCTTCGCGCCGCTCGCCTTTCACGTTGAAGGCGGCCAGCGTTCCGATCAGCCAGTCCTCCAGCGTACAAACAAAGGCGCGCACGTCCTGCTTGCGGCGGTTGAGGTCCAGCATGACATAGGCCACCCGCTGGCCAGGTCCGTGATAGGTATATTGCCCGCCGCGGCCGGTTTTGTGCACGGCAAAGCGGGCGTCGAGGAGATCGGTGTCACGGGCCGAAGTGCCCGCTGTGTAAAGCGGCGGATGCTCGACGAGCCAGACGCGCTCGGGCGCGCCATGCCGCGAGACGGCCTCGACATGGGCCTCCATGGCGGCGACAGCCGCCTCGTAGGGGGTAAAGCTGGACGCAATGATCCATTCGACGGGCGCGCCGGGGGATTGGGGCAGCAATGTGTGGGCGATTTCGCAGGCGGGAGCGGACATGCCGCAATTGAATACTCCCGCGCCCTTGTCATTGCCAACTTCGTTTGTTAGACGACGCGCCTACCTGCGGCGGGCCTGGGCCCCAGCAATATGCGGCCATGGCGGAATTGGTAGACGCGCTAGCTTGAGGTGCTAGTCCTTTAACCGGGGTGGAGGTTCGAGTCCTCTTGGCCGCACCATTGTTCAGATGGTGTTTTCTGTTCAGGTGGCGTTTGCGACGACAATCAGCGTCCTTCGGGCAGCGTCCTTCGGGCAGCGTCCTTCGGGGCGCTGTTTTGTTTTTTGCGTCCCGCCCCTGCGCTTTGTGTTTGCCATGCCCGCGCGGCTCGCCTAAGCAGCGCCATCGTCCGCTTTTCCGGAATCGCGCCATGGCCGAGGTCGCAGAACATCAACCGACCCCTGAAAGCCCGGCGTTTCGGGACGACGACGGTGAAATCCGCGCCGGCTTTGTCGCCGATGTCGCGGCCGCCGTCCAGGCGAGCGACCGCGCCCGCGTCCTGGCGCTGGCCGGCGAGTTGCACGAGGCCGATCTTGGAGCGCTGATCGAAGCGCTGGCGCACGCCGACCGGCCGCGTCTCGTCGAGATCATGGGGCGCGAATTCGACTTTTCCGCGCTGACCGAAGTCGACGACAACGTGCGCGAGGACATTCTTGAGGAATTGCCGACGCAAGCCGTCATCGAGGGCGTGCGCGACCTCGAAAGCGACGACGCCGTCACGATTCTCGAAGATCTCGGCAGCGACGAGCAGAAAGAGGTGCTCGAGGCCTTGCCCGCCGTCGACCGCGTGCAATTGCAGCGCTCGCTCGATTATCCCGACAATTCAGCGGGCCGTCTGATGCAGACGACGCTCGTCTCCGCGCCGCCGTTCTGGACCGCCGGCCAGACGCTCGATTACATCCACGACGCCTCCGAAGAGACGATGCCCGAAAGCTTCTTCGAGGTGTTCGTCGTCGATCCCGCGCACAAGCTGATCGGCAACGTGTTTCTCGATACGCTGGTGCGGGCCAAACGCTCGGCGCGGCTCGACGAACTCATGCAGGAGCGCCATTCGGTCACGGTGACCGAAGATCAGGAGGAGGTGGCGCGGATGTTCGAACGCTACAACCTCATCTCCGCGCCCGTCGTGGACGAGGGCGGGCGGCTCGTCGGCGCCATCACCATCGACGATATCGTCGATGTCATCGAGGCGGAAGCCGACGCGGATTTGAAGGCACTCGGCGGCGTCTCCGGCGAGGAAGAACTTTCCGATACGGTCTGGTGGACGACGAAGCGCCGTTTCCTTTGGCTGTTCGTCAATCTTATCACGGCTTTCATCGCCTCTTCCGTGCTTGGCTTCTTCGAGGGCTCGCTGCAAAAGATGGTGGCACTTGCCGTGCTGGCACCCATCGTCGCGAGCCAGGGCGGCAATGCGGCGACGCAGACCATGACGGTTGCCGTCCGCGCCCTCGCC
>JANYDZ010000649.1 GCA_025363375.1 Hyphomicrobiales bacterium | reverse complement strand
GGTCGCCGGCAAGCCCGCCCGGCGCGCCCATCAGAACCAGCGTCGCCGCCAGCAGCCAGTTCGTCACATAGGGCGGCGCGCCGACGCCCTGCTGGAAATAATGCGCCGCCGACGAAAAGCCCGCCAGAGCGACCAGCAGTCCCACAGAGGCCACAACCGCGACCACGCCGAGGCGCAGCGCGATGTTTGGAAACCGCGCGGCAATCAGATCGGGAATTGAGAATGCGCCGGTTTTGCGCAACAGCGGTCCGGTCAACAGCGCCGCCAGCGCCAGGCCGCCGGCAAATCCGATCAGCAGCCCGCGCGAGGAAACAGCGCTGGCGACGGGCGGCAGAAACGGCAGAAACAGCGCGGTGGCGAGAGCCGCCAGCGCGAGGCCCGCGTAAGCGGGAGGCATGGCGCGCCCGCCGGCGTAAAATCGCGAGATGCGCATTGTGCGCAACAAGACGCCAATTGCGGCCATGCCGGTCACAACCACCCCCGGTCCGAGGACGGCAACGAGACTTTCGGGCGCGCCAACGCGGTCGAGCAGGGCGACAAGGCCGGCGGCGGCCAGCAGCAGCGCCATGGCGAAAGCGACCCGGCCATCGATGGCGGCGCGCTGCAGCAGGTCTTCGTCGGTCAGGGGCTTTTTCATGGCCTGCCTTATAGCAAGGCGCGCGAAGAAAAGCGCCGTTGGCGCGTCCCGTCCCTCTTGCCCGGCGCCGGCGCGATCGGCAATTGCAAGCCCCCGCCGTGGTTGTTACAGATCAGGCCACAGGGGAGAATCCGCTTGGGCGCTGCAAGCCGAATCATCATCGCTGACGATCATCCGCTCATTCGGGGCGCTTTGCGCCAGGCTGTGGAAGGCGCTGTCGAGGGCTGCGAAGTCGCCGAATGCGGCGATCTTGACGCGCTTTCGCGGGAACTGGACGGCAATGCCGACGCCGATCTGGTTTTGCTTGATCTCGCCATGCCCGGCGTGCGGGGTTTTTCCGGCCTTTTGTATCTGCGGGCGCAACATCCCGGCGTCCCCGTCATGGTGGTTTCCGCCAATGAAGACCGCGGCGTCATGCGGCGCTGCATCGATTTTGGAGCCTGCGGCTTCATTCCCAAGACAACGGGAATCGACGCCATGCGCGCCGCGATCCGCAGCGTGCTTGAAGGCCAGACCTGGACGCCCGCGGACGTTGATTTGTCGGCGCCCGCCGACAAGGACACGGCCGATCTCGTGCGCCGCCTCTCGTCGCTGACCCCGCAGCAGGTGCGCGTCCTCATGATGTTGTCCGAGGGTTTGCTGAACAAGCAGATCGCCTGGGAGCTTTCCGTCTCGGAAGCGACCATCAAGGCGCATGTCTCCGCCATCCTGCAAAAACTTGGCGTCGAGAGCCGCACCCAGGCGGTCATCGCGGCGGCGAAGATCGAAGCGGGACAATGGAAGGGCGGCGAAATTCCGCCAGGCTGATCTCGCCGCCCTGTTTTTGTCACGAGACGCGCTTATATGAATTCAGCGACTGCGATTGTCCGGTGGGAGTTCAACATGCGTCGGCGCCTGCCCCTGGTTGTTGTCGTTGCAGGCGTCATGAGCTTGCCCGGCGCGATGCATCCCGGGGCGGCGCTGGCTCAAACGACCGGGATCCCGCTCGCAGGGGTGCAAAATGGCAGATTTCAAATGATTCCGACGCCGAACGGCTTTCTGCGCCTTGATACGCGCACCGGCGCGGTTTCGCTCTGCGCGGTTTCCGGCGCCGCCGCCGAATGCCGCGCCGCGGCCGACGACCGGGAGGCTTTGATGGGCGAAGTCGAACGGCTTGCCAAACGCGCCGCGGAACTTGAGTCCAGCGGCGTGGCGGGTCCGCGCCCGGCGGCGGGTCCATTCGCGGGCTTGCCGAGCAAGGAAGATTTGGGCAAGGCTATGGATATAGCCGAGGACTTCATGCGACGGATGATGCGCCTGATGCGCGAAGAGACCAAAGACCGCACTTGAACGCCGATATCCCGATTTCAGGAACAACGCCGTTATGACCAACGAAACCTCGCCCCGCCCCGAACTGCGCTGGAGCGCGCATACGCCGGCGGAACCCGCTCAGGCGGACACGGCCCTGACGCGGTTTCTCGGCGGGTCGCCGGCAGCCGTCCTCGTCCGGTTGTTTTTTGTGTCGTTGATCGTCGGCGCCCTGCTTATGTGGCTCGACATTCGTCCGTGGGATATTTTCCGCGCCGTCGAAAGACTGGTCAACCGCCTTTGGTTCCTTGGTTTTGACGCCGTGCGCGAAATTGGCGCCTATGTGCTGGCGGGCGCGGCGATTGTCGTGCCGGTATGGCTCGTGTTGCGGTTGATGAACATGCGCGGCGCGCGCTGACGGACAAAGCGCGCCGCCGTCCGCCTGTTTCAAACGCGGCGATTGTGCGCGGGGAACAAGGTTCATTGCTTTGGGAATGCAGCGGTTTTTATTAACACTAACATTGTTAAACCCGCTTTTACTGTAATCCTACATCGCTGTTTAAAGCTCCACGCGCATCTTTGCGGATGAACTGAACGACCCTGAGGACGGGGAAGGCAGAACCTTTGTGATATTGCGCGTCAAGGGCGACGCGCTGTTTTCCGAGTGGAAAATATGCGCCTCAACAATTTCATGAACCCGCGATTTTTCGACGCGGAAACGGATTCCGGCGCCGTTGAGCCGTCGGATGTCGCAGATTCCATGAACAGCGCCGGCTCGTTCGACGCCCCCGGTTTGCTTTCACCGGACGCGGCGCCAACCAGCCCGATTGAATCCGACGACGCGCTGGACTCGATGCCCGCGGCGTCGCCGTTCAGCGCTCCCGATTTTGCCGCGCTTGTCGATGCGGCCCCGCTCATTCTGGACGCCGCCGCGCTGGCCGCGCCGACCGGCACGGATGCGGAGGTAACATTCATCTCCGGCGTCGCCGCCACCGGACAGATCGCCGCGACCTCCTTTGCGACATGGAAGGGAGACAATTCCGCGACCTACGCGACTTCGGCGTTCCTGGATAAATGGGGCGGTTCCACAATCGGCTCGCCAGGGGGAACCATCACCTACTGGTTTGACGCGGCTTCAGCCTGGAGCGCCACGGAACAAAGCGCGTTCCTTGCCTGCATGGCGCTGTGGTCCGCGGAAGCCAATGTCGGTTTCGCGCCGGCGGCCAGCGCGGCTGCGGCCAATGTCCGCTTCATTCGCGGCGCCGACGGCGGCGCTTACGAAACCGCCTCGGGAACCACCGCCGCGATCGGCTCCACGCGGACCGGCACGATCAGTCCGGGCACAGCTTATATTTCCATTGATACGAGCGTGACGGGGTTCGGGCCGATCGGCGGGAGTTTCGACCAGATCGGCGGTTATTCCTGGGAGACGCTTGTTCACGAACTCGGTCATCTGCTCGGCCTTGGGCACGCGGGCGCCTACAACGGCTCCGTCAACCCGGCGAGCCAGCAATTCAGCGCGTTCGATTCGCGGCTCTGGACGTTGATGTCCTACATAGAGCCGACAAAGACGACGGCGAAGTTCTACAATTCCTACTCCGCGACCGGCGTGAATTGGGGTATCTCAAGCGATTTTTACAGCCGCAGTCCGGTCACGCCCATGATGCTCGACATCCAGGCGATCCAGCGCCTCTATGGCGCGCCGACAACCGGCCCGCTGACCGGCGGGCAGACGTTCGGATTCAACACGAACATCGATCCATCCATTCGGAACTTCTTCGATTTCACCGTCAACAATCATCCCGTCGTCACCCTTTATGACAGCGGCCGCAACAATATTCTCGACGCATCGGCTTTCTCGACCGCGAACACGATCAGTCTTGTGGCCGGCACATTTTCCAACCTCAATGGTCAGATCGACAATGTCGGCATCGCCGTGGGCACGGTCATCGAGACCGCGATCGGCGGTTCCGGCGCCGATTCCATTGTCGGCAATTCCTCCGACAACGTTCTGCGCGGGGGGGCGGGCGCCGATACGATGGACGGCGGCGCCGGCGCTGATTCCCTCGACGGCGGCGTCGGCAACGACGTGCTCTTCGGCGGCGACGAGTTGACCCTTTCGGCGACGCAAAAGTCGCTGTTCAGGCTCTATGGCGCGACGCTCAACCGCGCTCCGGATGTCGCGGGCCTGTCCGGCTGGACGCAAAAAATGAGCGGCGGCTCCAGTCTGGCGGCGGTCACGGCGAGTTTTGTAAATTCGACGGAATTTCAAACGCGTTACGGCGCGTTGACCAACACGCAATTCGTAACGCTGATGTACAGCAATGTGCTGAACCGAACGCCCGACGTCGCGGGTCAGGCCAGCTGGCTGGCGCAACTCAACGCGGGCGCCTCGCGCGCGAGCGTCGTTGATGGTTTTTCCGAAAGCCTTGAATATCAGGTTGGAACCGAAGCGGCTGTGCGCGGATTTTCCACCTCGACGTTGAACGCGGCCGCCTATGGACAGGTGTTCAGGCTGTATGGAGCCACGCTGAACCGGGCCCCGGACGCGGCGGGTTTCGAGGGTTGGACCAACGCCCTCGCCGGCGGACAGAGCGTGGCCGGCATAGCGGCCGGATTCGTCGCCTCCGCCGAATTCCAGGCCGTCTACGGGGCCCTGAACAATACGCAATTTGTCGCGTTGCTTTACGCCAATGTTTTGCGCCGCGCGCCCGACGCGGCGGGCCTCAACGCCTGGATCAATCAACTCGCTGGCGGAGCGGCGCGCGCCGCCGTCGTCAACGGTTTTTCCGAAAGCGCTGAATATCAAGGCGCCACGGCGGCGCCCCTGCGCGCCTTCATGCAGACCGGCATTCCTTCCTGGGGCGACACGCTCAACGGCGGCGCCGGCGACGACACGTTGATTGGCGGGCGCGGCGCCGACACGTTCCAGTTCAATCTCGCCGCGACGGGCAACGATCATATCTATGGCTTTGAAAGCTGGGACACGCTCAACCTGACCGGCTTCGGCTACGCGAACGCCGCCGCCGCGACGAGCCACATGACTCAATCAGGCGCCGACGTTCTCTTCGCCGATCGCGGCGAAACAATCACGTTTCACACGACTGCCCTGTCGCTTGTCGCGAGCGCCAATTACACGTTCGTTTGAGGACGGGCGGGCTTGATTTCACGCCGGGTTCAGCCGCGCGCCCAATCGCCCGCCTTGCGGCCAACCGCGTCCATGATATGGGCGTCTCCGGCGCGCGCGGCGCATTCGGCGAGGCCCCGCGCAATCCCGCGCGCCAGACCGGGGCCCTTGTAGACCAGCGACGAATAGAGCTGTACGAGGCTCGCGCCGGCTTCTATTTTCGCATAGGCCGTCGCAACGCCGTCGACGCCGCCGGCGCCCACAAGAGGGAAGCGGCCTTCGACGCGCAAATACGCCGCGGCGAGCATGCGCGTCGACAGGTTGAACAATGGCTTGCCCGAAAGACCGCCGGTCTCTTTTGCCGCCGTCGTTTCGCGCAGCGTTTCAGGCCGCGTGACGGTCGTGTTCGAGACGATAAGGCCATCGATGCGGCGCGCGCGCGAAACACGCACGATGTCGTCGAGATCGCCAAGCGCTAGGTCGGGCGCGATCTTCAGCAGCACGGGCTTGCGGCCATGGGATTGCGCCGCCGCGTCGCGCGCGTCGAGCACGCGGGCGAGCAGATCGTCGAGGGCCGCGGCCTGCTGGAGATCGCGCAGCCCCGGCGTGTTGGGCGAGGAAATATTGATGGTGAAATAGCTGGCGACATCCGCGAAAGCGGCGACGCCGGCGACATAATCAGCGGCGCGGTCCACGGAGTTCTTGTTGGCGCCGACGTTGACGCCGACGATGCCCGGACGGGCCCGTCGCGCCAGCAGGCGCGCGTGCGGCGGGCCATGGCCTTCGCTGTTGAAGCCGAGCCTGTTGATGACGCCCTCGTCGGCGGGAAGGCGAAACAGGCGCGGGCGCGGATTGCCCGGCTGCGGCAACGGCGTGATCGTGCCAATCTCGACAAAACCAAAGCCGAGACGCAGCAACGCGTCGGGCGCCTCGCCGCCCTTGTCGTATCCGGCCGCAAGTCCAAGCGGATTGGGGAAGGTCAGACCGAAGGCCTGCGTCGTCAGGCGCGGATCGCTGGCTTGGCAATCGAACGGAGGCATGAATTTCAGCGCCGCGATGGAAGCGCGATGGGCGGTTTCGGGATCGAGGCGCAGCAGCAACGGGTGGGCTATTTCGCCAGCGAGCCCCGCAAGGGCTTGCCCGATCATGCCAGCAGCCCGGAAAAATCGTGGCGTCCGTCGGAATCGGCGGGAATGGCGTGAACCGCGCGCGCCGCCGCGCATGTCAACGGCGCGTAAAGATGCGGAAATAATTGGCCGCCGCGCGAAGGCTCCCAGCGCAGGGCCGCGCCAACATCCTCGGCCGCGACCGTGACGAGCAGCAGACCGGTTTGCCCTTTAAAATGTTTCTCGGCGGTTTCGCGTGTCTGGCTCGCGGTGGAGAAGTGAATATAGCCGTCGGCGAGATCGACAGGCGCCCCGTCGAAGACGCCTTTCGCCTCGGCGGCGCGCCAAAGTTCAGCGGGAACGATTTTGTAAATTGGGGTCAAGGCAACCTCGCGCATCGCAGCGAGGCGAACCTAGCGGCTCGCGCGCGCGGCGACAACGCCAGCGTCCGTCCACGCCAGCGTCCGTCCAATCGTGTCAGCTTTCAAAAATGGCGTAGCTGGAGGACCAGCTGAGGGCGAACAAAGCGGCGACCGCGATAAACCGTTCCGCGTCGGAAATCCGGAAATTTGAAATTCGCGACCCGGCGCGCTCGCGCGCGCCAGTCACGCGGCGCAGGATCGTCAGCGTCAATACAGCGGCGGAACATGTTAGCCACAAGAAGTTTGACACGGCGGCTCCTGAGCGCTCGATCGATGCGGCGGGCTCGACCCGCGCCCGCTTTATGAGCGCTGATCGGCCGGTCCGCAACGCCAATGACAATTCTGAGTCAACGAAACTTTACCTTTCAGGAAGAGCTCCGGCGCGCGGCAAGCTTGCCGGAACGCGCGCCATATTTCGCGCCATATTTCGATTGCAGACCCTTCAGAAGAGGTATAAGTACCGTTTTAGGAAACTCATCTTTTGAACGATGACCGCATCTGCTGACGGCAAGGAGCCGAACATGTTGACGCACGGACAGATTTGGGCTGCGATTGACACACTCGCGGGCAAACATGGCATGAGCGCCTCGGCGCTCGCGCGGCGCGGCGGGCTCGACGCGACGACCTTCAACAAATCCAAGCGCGTTTCCGACGTGGGGCGGCTGCGTTGGCCTTCAACCGAATCGGTTGCCAAAGTGCTTGAGGCCACAAGCACTTCGCTCGATGAGTTCATTGGGCTCGTAAACGCCCACGCCCAGCCGAAGAAACAGACCGTCCCCCTGCTCGGCATGGCGCAGGCCGGCGCGGGCGGCTATTTTGGCGACGGTGGTTTTCCCACAGGCAGCGGATGGGACGAGATCGCTTTCCCCAACGTCGGGGATGGTCATACCTACGCGCTGGAGATTGCAGGCGAATCCATGCTGCCGGTCTACCGCGACGGCGACATCATCGTCGTCAATCCCGAAGCGCCCGTGCGGCGCGGCGACCGGGTCGTGGTGAAAACCACCGATGGTGAAGTGCTGGCCAAGGAATTAAAACGCCAGACCGGGAAGACCATCGAACTGCGCTCGCTGAACGCCTCGCACGAAGACCGTACGCTGGCGACCGAACAGGTCGAGTGGATGGCGCGGATCGTGTGGTCGAGCCAGTAGTTCAGGCGTATTGACCGCTCCACAGCAGCCACAGGCCGCGCGCCACGTAGATGGCGCTGAGGCCGAGGATCACGCGGCGCGTCCATAACCGGAAAAAGGCGTCGGACATGCCTTCAAGCAGGCGCGCCGAAGCGGAACCGCCGGCAAAGGTCAGCAACATGAAGACAACAAACATGCGCCAGTCCGCGTTCGCCCCTTCGGCCAGCGCAATGCTGCCGAAGTAGGCAAAGCGCATGGTCTGCGAGGATATCTGCACGACGGCCTTGGTTGCCACAATGGCGTGGCGTCCCAACGGGCTCGCCTGGAAAAACATGTCGAGCACGTTGCCCGCCGCGCCGATGCTGATTTGCAGCGCCATGATGACAAAACCGCAGACAAAGCCGAAAGGGCTCTTCGAGACGTCAGGCGCAAAGCGCTTGGGCGCGAGATCGCCAATGATCGGGGTCAGGCCCAGGCCCAGATAGATCAGGGGTTTCGACGGCACGAAGTGAATGCTCAGCATCAGCGCGTAGCCGGCGACGAGCCCAGCGCCGACGCGCAGCGCGATGCGCCAGTCCACGTGCTTGCGCCACAACGCGGCGCGCCACAAGCCGGACGTGAACATCAGGCCGGAAAACACGGTCATCGCCGCGCTGACGGGCAGAAAATACAGCAGCACCGCCAGCAAAATCTGCCCGCCCGCCATGCCGAAGGCGCCGGTGATGAAGGAGGAGACGAAAGCCGTAACCGCGATGGCCGCGCCCGCGGCTAGAGAGATCATCGCGCGTGAACCCTCATGGCGCCGCCGCTCGGCTTTTCACGCGCGACGCAAGGAAGGAAGCGTGTTGCCTCGCCAGTTCGCCCGACAGGGCGAGGGCGATCAACGCGCGGGTTTCGGCGACTCCATAGAGCGCGACAAAGGAGCCGAAGCGCGGGCCGCGGCTTTCCCCCAGCAACACCTGGTAGAGCATGTTGAAGAAATCGTTGGAGACGCCGGGGCGTTCCGGCACAGCGCCTTTGGCCTTCATGTCGTGATAGCGCGGCGTGGCGCGGCCCACATCGTAGAGCCGTGTTTGTATCGCTTCAGCGCTGGCGGCGGGCGGCAGGGACGCAAGCATCGCTTCGAGCTGCGAGAGCGCGCTTATCTCAACCTCGTCCGGCAAACGATAGGACTTTGACGGGCGCACGAAATCGCGGAAATAGGCGACCGCGTATCCCACGCGCGCATCCAGACGCGGATGTGTGGCGGCGGAAACGCCGGGCGCGTAACGACGCAGGAAGCCCCAGAGAACCTGCGGATCCTCGCTGTTCGCCACGGCGGCGAGGTTGAGCAGCATGCTGAAGCTGATCGCCGTCGCGGCGCCGTCGTGTTGCAACACTTCGGGCAGCGGCGGCGCGCCGGTATGCACGTGCCAGACGGGATTGCCGAGGCGGCTTTTCCAGTCCTGCCGCTCGTAGCCGTCGAGAAGTTGCAGGTATTCGTCCACGGCGCGCGGGATCACGTCGAAATACATGCGCCTGGCCTCGCGCGGCTTCTGGAACATGAACAGCGAGAGGGATTCCGGGCTCGCGTAGGTGAGCCATTCGTCGATGGTCAGGCCGTTGCCCTTCGACTTCGAGATCTTGCCGCCCTTGTCGTCGAGGAAGAGTTCGTAGTTGAAGCCTTCCGGCGGCGTTTTGCCGAGCGCCTTGAGGATCTCGCCCGAGAGCCGCACGGAATCGATGAGGTCCTTTCCGGCCATTTCATAATCGACGCCGAGCGCGGCCCAGCGCAAGGCCCAGTCCGCCTTCCATTGGCATTTGACGGCGCCGCCGGTGACTTTCGTTTCAACTTTTTCGCCGGTGGCGGGCTCGACATAAATGATCGTGCCGCGTTTAGCGTCGCGCTCGATCATCGGCACCTGCAGCACGACGCCGGTCTTTTGCGAAATCGGCAGGAAGGGCGAATAGGTGGCGCGACGGTCGGGGCCGAGCGTCGGCAAAATGATCGCCATGACATCGTCGTAGACCTCGAGCATGCGCAGCAACATCTCGTCGAAGCGGCCGGACGCGTAATAATCCGTCGAGGACGCGAATTCGTAGGTAAAGCCGAAGCGATCGAGAAACGCGCGCAGACGCGCGTTGTTGGCGGCGCCGAAGGAGGGATATTCGTTTGAAAAGGGATCGGGCACCCGCGTCAACGGCTTGCCGAGATGCGTCGTCAGCATCGCCTTGTTGGGCACGTTGTCGGGCACCTTGCGCAGCCCGTCCATGTCGTCGGAGAAAGCCAGCAGACGCGTCGCTATCTTGCCGTCGGTCAGAACTTCAAAGGCGTGCCGCACCATCGTCGTGCGCGCCACTTCGCCGAACGTCCCGATATGCGGCAGGCCCGAGGGGCCATAGCCGGTCTCGAACAGCACCTGCGTCTGTCCGGTTTTCGCCACGCGCGCGACAAGTTTCTGCGCCTCCTCGAAAGGCCAGGCGCGGGAGACTTGTGCGGCGTCGTGAAGCGAAAGCGGCGGAGCGGCCACCGGTGCGGCGGAAGACATCTGGGTCCTTTGCGGAATTGGCCGCGCGGAGGCGCCAGCGTGCCAGTCACCCTACAGCGTTTTGCGGCGGTGGGTAA
>JANYDZ010000646.1 GCA_025363375.1 Hyphomicrobiales bacterium | reverse complement strand
GCTCTTCCGATCTGCGGGCAGGCCCTTCTCCCGCATGCGGGAGCAGGCAGACGCGCCAATTTTTGTTTCAACATCAATCGAGGCGCTCCCATGCCCAACACAATCCTCGTCGAAATCCACGACAAAGTCGGGTTGATCAAGCTCAACCGTCCGCAGGCGCTCAACGCGCTCAACGCTGAACTTATCGAGGAAGTAAACGCCGCTCTCGACGCCTTCGAGGCGGATGAGAACATCGGCTGCATCGTCGTTACCGGCTCCGAAAAGGCTTTCGCCGCCGGCGCCGACATCAAGGAAATGCAGTCGAAGACCTACATGCAGGCCTATCTCGAGGACTTCATCTCGAAATGGGACCGCATCGGCCAGAAGCGGAAACCCGTCATCGCCGCGGTCGCGGGCTTTGCCCTCGGCGGCGGCTGCGAACTTGCCATGATGTGCGATTTCATCATCGCGGCGGACACGGCTAAATTCGGCCAACCGGAAATCAAGCTCGGGGTTATGCCGGGTTCTGGCGGCACGCAGCGCCTGGCCAAATTCATCGGCAAATCGAAGGCCATGGACATGTGTCTGACCGGCCGCATGATGGACGCGGCGGAGGCGGAGCGCTGCGGCCTTGCCTCGCGGCTCGTGCCCGCGGCTGAACTCATGAATGAGGCGATGAAAGCGGCGGCGGCGATCGCTTCGATGTCGCGGCCCGTCGCGATGATGACCAAGGAGACGGTCAACCGGGCGTTCGAAACCTCGCTTGCCGAAGGCCTGCGATTCGAGCGGCGCCTGTTTCATTCCATGTTCGCGCTGGAAGACCAGAAAGAGGGCATGGCGGCGTTTGCGGAGAAGCGCCCCGCGGTGTTTAAGAACAGGTGAGGATCTCCCCCCGCCGCAATGGGGGAGGAGAACGCGCATCACAAGGAGTTGCATGTCAATGAGCGGCGCAAACGTGGAAACCGGCGGGATTGGCGATCATGTGTTGCGCAAGGAAGATCTGCGCTTTGTGCGCGGGCGCGGGCGCTATGGATCCGACCTTAACCCCGACAATGTCGCCCACGCCGCTTTTCTGCGCACGCCGCACGCGCACGCGCGCATTCGCTCGATCGACACAGCCGCCGCGAAAAAGGCGCCTGGCGTGCTGGGCGTCTACACCGGCGCGGACATGATCGCGGCGGGCTGCAAGCCGATCCCGCACAATCCCGGCTGGGAAGGCCCCCCGGACGTCGCCCTGACCTTGCGCGACAAGGTCTACTTGACAGAGCACGAGGCCATGCCCTCGAAAGTCGTGCATTTTGTCGGTGAACCCGTGGTCATGGTGGTGGCGGAAACGCAAACCCAGGCGCGCGACGCGGCCGAACTTGTGAGCGTCGATTACGAGGTGCTGCAAGCCGTCGTCCAGGCCGCCGACGCGGTGAAACCGGGCGCGCGGCGCGTGTGGCCGGATTGCGCGACGAACATTTCGCTTGACGCGGAGGTCGGCGACAGGGCGGCGACGGACGCGGCTTTCGCCAGAGCCGCGCATGTGACGCGCCTGCAAACATGGATTCAGCGCGTCACCGGCGTCCCCATGGAGCCGCGCGCCGCGCTGGGCGAATACGACGCCGCGACGAACATGTATTCAGTGCATGCCGGCACCGGCTCCGGCGTCGTGCGCGAGCGCGCGCAACTCGCGGGCATGCTGGATATTCCCTACGAAAACAGCCGCGCCTGGTGCGGCGACATGGGCGGCAATTTCGGCACCCGCAATACGTTCTTTCCTGAATACGGGCTTGTGCCGTGGGCGGCGAAACAAGTGGGGCGCCCGGTCAAATGGGTGTCCGAACGGCAGGAATCATTCCTCACCGATTATCAGGGCCGCGATCTCACCGTCGACGCCGAACTGGCGCTCGACGTGGACGGCAATTTCCTCGCCGTGCGCGGATTGAACCTCAGCAACATCGGCGCCTACACCGCGCATTTTACGCCGCTGCGCAAGGGCCTCGGCATCATGCAGGGCGTCTACAAGATACCGCATGTGTATTTTCGCGGCTGCGCGGTGCTCACCAACACCGTGCCGACGACGCCCTATCGCAGCGCCGGGCGGCCCGAGGCGATCTACGTGATCGAGCGTCTCATCGACAAGGCGGCGGATGAATGCGGTTTTGATCCCATCGAACTGCGCCGGCGGAATTTCATTCCGCCGCAAGCCATGCCCTACAAAAACGCCGTCGGCCTCACCTATGACAACGGCGAATACGAACGCGGCATGGACGCGGCGCTGAAGCTTGCGGACTGGGGCAATTTCGACAAACGCCGCGCCGAGGCGAAAAAGCGCGGCAAGCTGCGCGGTCTCGGCATCGCCAATTACATCGAGGGAGCCGGCGGCGCGCCGCGCGAGCGCGCTGAAATCACCATCCAACCCGAAGGGCGCACGGAACTCGTGCTCGGCACGATGAACAGCGGTCAGGGGCACGAGACCAGTTTCGCCCAATTGCTCAACGGCTGGCTCGGCGTGCCTTTCGAGACCGTCGACTATGTCGCGCACGACACGCATCGCGTCAGCGCCGGCGGCGGCTCGCATTCCGGCCGCTCCATGCGCATCGCCAGCCTCGCGATGGGCGAGGCCTCCGACCTGATCGTCGAGAAGGGCAAGGACATCGCCGCGCATCTGCTCGAGGCGGGCCGCGCCGACATCGAATTTTCAAAGGGCGCCTTCGGCGTCAGGGGCACCGACCGCAAGGTCGGCATTTTCGACGTGGCGAAGGCCGCCGCGACGCGAACCGACCTGCCGGAAAATATGCGCGGAAAACTCGAGGGAACCGGCGATTACACCGTCAAGGTCGGCGCTTTTCCCTCGGGCACGCATGTGTGCGAAGTCGAGGTCGATCCCGACACGGGCGAGGTGAAGATCGTCGCGTGGTTCGGCGTCGACGACGTGGGCCTCGCGGTCAATCCGATGATTTTGCACGGGCAGACCCATGGCGCCGTGGCGCAGGGCGCGGGCCAGGCCCTGCTCGAGCACACGCAATTCGACGCGA
>JANYDZ010000632.1 GCA_025363375.1 Hyphomicrobiales bacterium | reverse complement strand
CGCTCGCGGTCGACAAGGAGCCGCAGAACTGGCTTTTGCATCACGGCAATTATCAAGGCCACCGCTTCTCCGCGCTGAAAGACATCAATACCGGCAACGTCGCCAATATGAAGCTTGTCTTCACCACCGCGCTTGGCGGCTTTCAGGGCGGCGGCCGCTACGCCTTCGGCAATCTTGAGGCGACGCCCATCGTGGAAGACGGCGTGATGTATGTGCCGGACGGCTGGGGCTCGGTCTACGCCATTGATGTTTCCAGCGGCAAGAAAGGCCCGATCAAGTGGAAGTTCGATCCGGGCGTCGACCGCGCCTGGGCGGGCGACGTGGCGTGCTGCGGCGTCAACAACCGCGGCGTCGCCCTGTGGAAGGACCAGGTGATTTCGATTGCGCTCGACGGGCGGCTTTTTGCCATCAACAAAGCTACGGGCGAACAAATATGGGAGCGCAAGGTCGCCGATCCCGCGATCGCCGAGACGATCACCGCGGCGCCTCTTGTGGTGCGCGATATCGCGATCACGGGATCCGCGGGCGGCGAATTCGGCATTCGCGGATTTATCGACGGCACCGATCTCAAGACGGGCAAGCAGGTCTGGCGCACCCATACGATTCCCGCGCCCGGAGAGCCGGGCAACGAAACCTGGAAGGATGGGAAGGACCGCTGGAAGCATGGCGGCGGTTCCGTGTGGGAGACCGCGACCTATGACAAGGACACCGATACGTTCTTTCAGGGCGTCGGCAACGCCGGCCCCGACTGGGATCCCGAATATCGCCCCGGCGACAACAAATGGGCGGCGAGCGTGCTGGCGCTTTCGGCGACGGACGGAAAGATCAAATGGGGGTTTCAATACACGCCGAACGATCCCTATGATTTCGACGAGATTTCGGAACATCCGATCATCGATCTGAAGATCGACGGGGTCGACCGCAAGCTGGTGGTGCACGCGGCGCGCAACGGGTTTCACTACGCGCTCGACCGCACCAACGGTTCGTTCATCGCCGGCAAGCAATACACCGACGATCTCAACTGGACGACGGGGCTCGACCCCAAGACGGGCCGCCCGCTCAACTATGATCCAACGAAGGACGTGCAGGAATACACCAAAGGCAGCCACGGCATGCGCGCGGCGCCCAAGAGCAACAAGCTCTGTCCGTCGCATTTCGGGGGCAAGAACTGGGAGCCGGGCGCCTACAATCCGCAGCTTAATCTTTTTTATGTTCCGGGCATTGAAGGCTGCAATTACATTGAAACCGTCGAGCAGAAGGATTTTGCTGATCAGGGCGGTCAGTTGAAGCCGCGCGACCGCTTCTCCGGCGGCGGCGTGAAGACGCCGGACCGTCTCTACGGCAGTCTCAAGGCTCTCGATCCCGCCACCGGCGAAACCAAAATACGTCAACGGCTTGAATATCCCAATTACAGCGGCGCCCTGGCGACGGCGGGCAATCTCGTGTTCATCGGCCAGCCCGAGGGCATGTTCTACGCGCACGACGCGCAGACCCTGAAGGAAGTCTGGAGCTTCAGCACGGGCACCGGCATCAACGCGCCGGCGGTGAGCTATTCGGTGGGCGGCAAGCAATATATCGCGGTGCTCGTGGGCTCCAAACAGCCCAACGCCGTGATGGCCAACGGACCGGAGTTGAAGAACACGTCCACCGCCTCGATGCTCTACGTGTTCGGCATGTGAGGCCTGAGGGCAATGGCCGGCCGCCAATTGAATTGGCGGCCGGCGGATATCGGCTCCGCAAACATCAATTGTATTGGGGAATCATGAGCATTTCCGGCAAGTTCGCGGCCAAGTTCGCGGCCAAGTTCGCTGCATTGAGCGCGGCGCTGTTGGCGGCGACCGCGATGACGGCGGTCCAGGCGGCGGACATGACTTTCGAACGCGCGCTCAGCGTTGAAAAGGAACCCCAAAACTGGCTTTTACATCACGGCAATTACCAGGGGCGCCGGTTTTCGCAATTGAAGGACATCAACGCGGGCAATGTCGCGAACCTCAAGTCGGTGTTCACGGTCGGCATCGGCGGCATTCAGGGCGGCGGGCGCTATCCGTTCGGCAATCTCGAGGGAACGCCCCTCGTCGAGGACGGCATGTGAGAGTCTTCCGACAACGGGTTTGAGAAGGATGAAATCAGCGGGATGATTGTGAAGCTATTCGCACCGGCGGCGTTCGTAGCCGTGTTGTTCACCGGCGGCATGGCGCGCGCGCAGGACATGTCGCCAGCCGAAGAGGCGCGCATGATTGAATACGGCAAGGAGATTTTCAAAACGAAAGCCACCTGCCAGTTTTGCCACAAGTGGGACGCGTCCGGCGATCAGGGCTATGGCGGCAACGCCTTGTCGCTGCGCACGACGCAATTGACGCGCGAGCAGATGATGGAAGTCGTCAAATGCGGGCGGCCCGCGACAAACATGCCCTATCACGACCGCTTCGCCTACACGGACAAGCGTTGTTACGGCATGACGCGCGAGATGGTGGACAAGGACATGCCGCCGGGCGCCAACAATGAATATCTGTCGCCGCGGGATATCGAGGCCGTTGTGCGTTATGTCTTCGCGAAGGCCGTGGGGCGCGGCGCGTCAACATTTGAAGAGTGCGTTGATTTCTGGGGCAAGGACACCCGCCAGTGCGACGCTTTCAAGAAATAGTTCCGCGCAAAGCGGTTTTGTGGAAAGCGGCTCTTTACGCGCTCCGCGCCGGATTGGCTTGCGCGCCGGCGTTGGCGCAGGCTGATCCCGTCGCCGATTTCTATCGGGGCAAACAGATCAGCTTCGTGCACAGCGGCGGCGAGGGCGGCGGCTACGCCACCTATGCGCAGACCTTCGCTCCCTATCTGGCGAAACACATTCCCGGCAATCCCCGCGCGGTCGTGCAATCCATGCCGGGCGCGGGCGGCGTGCGGTTGATGCAGCAGATTTCCACTGCGGCGCCGCGCGATGGAACCTATATCGGCCTGGTGCAGTCGGGCGTTTCGTTCGCGCCTTTGCTGGAGACCACAAGCGCGAAGATCGAGCCGCAAAGGGTCAACTGGATCGGGGCGATGTCGCGGGTCGCCGCGGTCTGCGCGGCATGGCACACGTCGGGCATCGCGACGTGGCGGGATCTGATGACGAAGCCGTTTATCGTGGGCTCCTCGGGCGCGGGTTCGTTGACGGAATCCCAGCCGGCGCTGCTCAACAAACTCTATGGCACGAAGATCAAGATTGTGACGGGCTATCAAGGCGCGCATGATATTTACCTCGCGATGGAGCGCGGGGAATTGCAGGGGCGTTGCGGGTCGGGCGTGCCGTCGCTGGAGATTTCGCGGCCGGGATGGGTGGCGAGCGGCAAGGTGAACATCCCCATTCAGTTCGCCTATGAACGCAGCAATCTCTTGCCCGACGTGCCGACGGCGTTTGAACTGGCTGGAGACGAGCGCACGCGCACGGTGATGAAACTTGTGCTGGCGCCCGTTGAAATGAACCGCCCGCTGTTGACGACGCCCGATGTGCCGCCCGAGCGTATCGCCGCGCTGCGCAAGGCGTTTCACGACGCCATCGTTGATCCGGATTTTCTCTCGGACGCCAAACGCTCGCGCCTTGAGATCGAGGAGAACACAGGCGAGCGCGTTGCGCGCATCATCGCGGACGCCTATGCCATGCCGCCAGAGGTCGTGCGCGTCGCCAGGGAAGCCATGAGCGGCGCCGGCGACAATTAGTCCGGGGGGAAACATGTTCGCCAAAATCAACCACGTCGCCATGGTCAGCGAGAAGTATCCGCTGCTCAACGGCTTTTATCAGTCGCTGTTCGGCCTGAAGCCGTCGAAGACGACCGGGCCGCAATCGGGCGTCGATATCGGCGACGGCTATGTCGGCCTCAACATCAATCCGCGCAAGGGCGGGCGCCCCGCGGGGCTCGATCATTTTGGCGTCGAGGTCGAGGATGTCGAAAAGGCTTTCGCGAAAATGCGCGAAAAATATCCGCTGGCGCGCTGGGTACAGCGCCCGTCGAACCGTCCTTTTGCCGGCATCACCGCCAACGACCCAGACGGCAACGTGTTCGACCTCTCGCAGAAGAACATGGCGAACCGCACAGGCGCTTATGTTGAGAATAGCGGAACAACCGGCAAACGTTTCATCAGCCATGTGGCGATCCGCACCGTGCGGCCCGACGAGACTGCGCGGTTCTATGTGGACGTGCTCGAACTCTCCGAGCAGAACGCAAAGCCGGGCGATCCCAACCATTACCTCACCGACGGGCGCATGACCCTGATGATCATCCCCTGGCGGATCGACAATTACACGGGACAGAGCATCATGCCGACGGGCGTCGATCATTTCGGCTTTACTGTCGAGAGCGTCGACAAGTTGAAAGAGGATATCGATACGCTCGTGGGGATAAACCCTGTCATGCACACGATACCCCTCGGCATGGGGCCGGAAGGCAAGGCGCGGCTCGAACTGGCGCACAAGCAATGCCCGATGGCCGATCATTTCATCTGCGACCCCGATTATAATTTGATTGCGTTGCGGCAGGCGTCATAACGATATCGCCGAATTTATCTTCGAATTTTTTAGCGTGAAGCGGCCCCGTTGTTTGTCGGGATTGCTTCATTTTTTGCGTCGCCTACTTTCAGCGCAATTCAATTTGCCGGGAGGTATCGATGGAAACGCCATGGATGACGGTCGCCGAAGCGCTCAAGGGCGAGGCGGAATTCAAGGGGAGTTCGGCGGATAATCCGAGAATACGCGAAATGTACGTGCTGGCGGCGGGCGTCGCCGTCGAGCATGATGAAACGCCGTGGTGCGCGGCCTTTGTAGGGGCCTGTCTGAGCCTCGGCGGATTTGAACACGTCAAAACGCTGCGCGCGGCCGACTACCGCAATTTTGGGCGTGATGTCACGGATATGCCGGAACCAGGCGCTATCGTGGTGCTGCGTCCGCAGGTGCAGGGCGCGAGCGGACATGTGGCTTTTCTCAGCGACATAGACGCCGCCCAGGTGCATCTGCTTGGCGGCAATCAGCGCGATTCCGTGCGGGTCAGCAGTTTTGCGCGGACGGAAATCGTCGCGATTCGCTGGCCGGTGCGCATCGCGCCGGTGGCGAAAAGCCAGGTGCTGCCGAACATTCTGACGCTGGCGAGCGGCGAGGCGCCGGACAATAATCCGGAAGACGCGCATCCGGTGTCGACGCCGGGAATGTCGAACCAGCCGAACAACGCGCCGCCGCTGGCCTTCGCCCGCGCGGTCGCGGTGATCCTCGAATTTGAAGGGGGGTTCGTCAACAATCCCGCCGATCCCGGCGGGGCGACGAATTTTGGCATTACCTTGAAAACCTTGCAGGCGGCGCGCAAGAGGCCGGTGTCGGTCCAGGATGTGGAGGCGCTTGGACGTGAGGAGGCCGTGGGCATTTACAAGCTGAAATACTGGGATCCCGGTCTCGGCGATCAATTGCCCGCGCCGCTGGGACTGATGACCTTCAACGCCGGCGTTTTGTTCGGGCCCAGCGGCGGGGTCACGTTTTTGCAGAAGGCGCTGAACCAGAATGGTCATGGCGTCGATGTGGATGGGGAAATGGGCCCCCAGACGCTCGGGGCCTGCCGTGTCTGCGATGTCGGGAAGGTCGTGCAGAGCTATTCCGACCTTCAGAGAGCGCGGCATGTGGCCAGTCCGAACGCAAGTCATTTTCTGAATGGCTGGCTGGCGCGGCTTGACCGGGTCACGCGTGCCGCAATGGCGCTGACCGCTGAAGCGCCGCCGCGCGGGTCGCCGGAGATTTCAGCGAATGAGGCCCACCGGATCACGAACCAACTCCCCATACCTCAAGGAGGACAACAAATGGCACAGCCAGTCAGCCAGGACGCGGTCGCTGTCCTGCAACGGATGCTCGCGGTTCTCGCCGGTTTCGGTCAATTGCCCGCAGGAGGCCAAACGCCTCAAAGCGCGGGCGTGCCGACGGGCCAGATCGGGTTGCCCCAGATTATCAGCATTCTGCAGACGCTTGATCCCAACTTCAAGACACTGGACTCAGCCAAAACCGCGCCTGCGGACAGCAAGTTGGGACCGGTCAACGGCGCGCTGGGTCCGGCGATCGGTAATTTTCTCAATGGAAAAAAGAGTTTGGTCGGGATAATCGGCGCGACTCTGGCCGGCATATTGTCTGATCCGAAGCTCGATCCGGGCACGCTTCTGGGCAAAGCTTCCACCGCGGTGCCCGCGCTCGCCGGCCTCGGGACGCCGTTGTTTTACGTATCGCTCGCGCTGGGCGCCTGGGGCGCCCTCGGCAAGCTTGAGAAATGGAATCAATCACCGACGGAACCGGTGAAATAAGGTGGCGCGCGCGCCCGCCTGTGCATGATTTTCGACAAGGCTTGCGACAAGGCTTGCGCGGACCGCGCAGGGCATTAAAAACACGGCATGGCCCTGCACCTCATCAAACTCAGCGTGGGTTCCGAATCCATTCGGGACCACGAGGAATGGCTCAAGGAGCGGCTTGCCGCCAAACGCGCCGCCGGCGAGAAAAATCCGGAGACGACCCATCGCACGCGCATGGTCCCCAAGCGCATGGCCGAATTGCTGGACGGCGGATCCATGTATTGGGTCATCAAGGGGCAGGTGGCGGCGCGGCAGCAGATTCTGGATATCCGGCCCTTCGTCGACAACGAAGGCGTTTCGCGCTGCCATATTGTGCTGGAGCAAAAGATGATCCCGGTCGTGCCGCGCCCGCACCGGCCGTTTCAGGGCTGGCGCTACCTGAAGGACCACGAGGCGCCGAAAGATC
>JANYDZ010000622.1 GCA_025363375.1 Hyphomicrobiales bacterium | reverse complement strand
TAAAGGCGGGCATGAGACGGTCCGGACGCGCGGCGTCGAGCGTCGCTTTCACTTCGCGCAGCGCGTGGTTCAGCGTCGAAGGGGTCCGTTGGGACCTCTGCTGCCAGGCGAGAATGCGCTTCCACATCGGGGGTCTATCCTGAGTGCCTTGTCCGCTCACGAAACAAGAGCTAACCCCCAAAAGTTAACACCCCTTTACGCGAGGGCCGATTTTTTCCAACCTGAATTTACTAGTTTATTCAAGGGGCTCCACCTTTACAATCGACGCGCCGTGGTTGTTGCCGATCCATAGGGTCCCCGGTTTTTTCGCGTCGTCCACGTAGACGCGGCGAATGTTGGTGGAACGGGGCAGGGGATATTCCACATATTGTCCGCTGGCGGTGTCGAGTCGCGCCACGCGGTCGGTCAGCATGGAGCCGGTCCAGGCCTCGCCGTTCTTGCCGGCCATGACGTCATAGGGGGCGCTCCACGGCGTCGGCACTTTCCACTCGGTGATTTTTTCGGTCTTCGGATCGAACATGCCGATGGCGTTGCCCTGATATTCGGCGAACCAGAGTTTGCCGTCGGCGTCGACGCGGCCGCGGCGCGGGCGCGAGTTTGGCGAGGGGGTCACATAGACCTTCAACTCTTTCGTCTTTGCATCGATGCGGCCGATGTTGCTGGAGGAAAAATCCAGCAGATAGAGATTGTTGTTCACATCGGAATGAATGCCGTAGGAGCCGAAGCGCTTCTTCGTCGAGGGATCGAAAATCTGGCCGAGGTTCTCGATTTTATCCGTGGCGAGATCGAGGCGGTAAATATTGTTGCCGTCGGAATTCTTGATCCAGACTTTCTTGTCCTGATGGGTTCCCGCGACGGCAAGATGGCCGAGTTGTCCGGCGTCCGAATCCAGTTCCCTGGGGATGGTCCATGTCTGGAACTTGGTCGTGGCGCGGTCGAATTTGGCGATGGCGCCCTGGTACATGACGCCGACCCACACGTCGTCGTTGACATCGGTTTCCAGATCCAGCGTGCCCTTGGGGAAATCCTTCTTGGTTTCGGGGATCGGATATTGCTCGACCTTGCCGGTGACCGGATCCATCTTGCCGAGGAACATCTGGCCGAAATCGGAATACCAGACCTGGCCCTTGCGATCGAGAACGACGTCGTGCGGCTGGATACCGGCGTTCGGCAGGTCGTATTCCGTGATGACGACGCGCGTTGATTTGCCGGTCAGGCGCGGCAGAACCTTCAGCGGATATTGCCACTTGTCGGTCTGGCTGAGATTGACGGTGGAGAGCCAATCGGCGGTCTTGCGGCCCTCGCTGTTTTCCGAGAGGCCGGTGCGCGTCGCCGTGCCCGAAAGGCGTTGCGGGCGTTGCGGCGTCGATCCGGGATAATAGCCGCTCATACGCTGAAAAATTTCGAGAAAGCCGTCGGCGTCGTAATTCGATTTCACAATGCGTTCCAGCGAATGGCAGGAATTGCAGTTGAGCAGAAAATTCTTCTGTTGGTCGCTGCCGGGCATGGAGAGCATCCATTCGGCGTTGTTGAGCTGCGCCGATAGATTGCGCGTCGGCTTCAGCGCGAGGTCGGCGCTGGCCTCCTTGCCGGCTGCGATGTCCGCAACCGGCTTGCCGTCCAGGTCAAACCCCGTGGCGCGGGCTTTCAGCGTGTATTTTCCGGGCTCGAGGCGCGAAGCAGGGAAAGCGAACTTGCCCTGCGCGTCGGTGACGACTGAAATGGTGATGGTGGAGCCGTCGCGTTTGGCGCTGACGACGACGCCCTCCATGGCGGGTTCGCCGGCGGAGGAGACCTTGCCCGAGAGGGCTGTCTGGGCGAGGGCTTGCGACGCGGCAAAAAGCGTGGCGAATGCGACGGAGCTTTTGAGCAGGCTTTGCAGGCGCATGGGGGACCCTCCGGAATTGTTGGCGGGAGACTATGCGATGGGCGGGGGGATGACAATCGGGCCTTTGGCCTTCCAATAACGAGACTGCTTCGCTAAGGCTGTCCCGAATTGATGGGAAATGAAAAAATGCAGGGCTGTCGCCTCGCCGTCGATATCGGCGGGACGTTTACGGATGTGGTGCTGGAGGGGCCGAAGGGCTCGGCCTCCGGCAAGGTGCTGACGACGGGGCACGCGCCTGAGGAAGGCGTCATCGAGGGCATTCTCAAGGTCACGGGCGAGGCGGGCGTGGCCGTCGCGGATCTTGAACTCATCATCCACGGCACGACGCTCGCCACCAACGCCATTATCGAGCGGCGCGGCGCGCGCACGGCGTTGATCGCCACGAAGGGCTTTCGCGACACGCTGGAATTCGCCTTTGGCCACAGGTTCGATCAATACGATCTTGAAATGACGCGCCCGCCGCCGCTGGTGGCGCGGCCCTGGCGGCTTGAGGCCCTGGAGCGCGTCGCCGCCGACGGCTCCGTCCTCGTGCCGCTCGACGAAGCATCCGTGCGCGCGCTTGTGCCCCTGTTGAAGCGCGGGGAGATCGCCTCCGTCGCGGTGTGTTTCATGCACGCGTACCGCAACGCGTCGCACGAGGCGCGGACGCGCGAAATTCTGAACGAGGCGCTGCCGCATGTGGCGGTCAGCGTGTCGCACGAAGTGTGCCCGGAAATCCGCGAATACGAGCGCGCGTCGACAACCGTCGCCAACGCCTATGTGCAGCCGCTCATGGCCACTTATCTGCGCAAGCTCGCGACGCGGCTCGGCGAGCTTGGCGCGACGGCGCCGCTGCTGATGATCATGTCGGCGGGCTCGCTGACGAGCGTCGAGACCGCCATGCGCTTTCCCATTCGCCTCGTGGAATCTGGCCCCGCCGGCGGCGCGATTCTGGGGCAGACGGTGGCGCGGCAGCTCGGCGCGGCGCAATCGATAGCGCTCGACATGGGCGGCACGACGGCGAAGATCATTCTGCTCAACGACTACGAGCCGCGCCACAGCCGCGCGATGGAGGTGGCGCGCACGGCGCGG
>JANYDZ010000614.1 GCA_025363375.1 Hyphomicrobiales bacterium | reverse complement strand
CAAGGTCACCGGGTTCGATAATTTTTCAACCGGGGTCGAATCGTTCATCGCCAGCGCGCAACGCAATGCATCCTACACGATGACGCGGGGCGATATTCTCGACCTTGACGCGCTGACCGCGGCGATGAAGGGGGCGGACGCGGTTTTTCATCTTTCCGCCAACGCCGACGTCAGATTTGGCACGAACCATCCGCGGCGCGATCTGGAACAGAACACCATCGGCACGTTCAATGTGCTTGAAGCCATGCGCGCCAACAACATTCGCCGGATCGGCTTTTCCTCGACTGGCTCGGTCTACGGCGAATGCGATGTTATTCCGACGCCGGAGGACGCGCCGTTCCCGGTTCAGACATCCCTCTACGGGGCCTCAAAGGTCGCGGGCGAAGGATTGATCGCCGCCTATGCCGAGGGCTTTGGCATGCAAGGCCTTGTGTTTCGCTTCGTCTCCATCCTGGGGCCGAGGTACACGCATGGCCATATATTCGACTTCTACAAGCAGTTGCGCGCCCATCCCGATCATTTGAAGGTTCTGGGCAACGGCCGGCAACGCAAATCCTATTTGCACGTGGACGATTGCGTTGCGGCGATTCTGACGGCGTTTGAAAAGGCCTCCGACAAGTTTTCCGTGTTCAACCTCGGCACGGATCACTATTGCGAAGTGAATAATTCCATCGGCTGGATCACTTCGGAAATGAATATCTCGCCGCGTCTTGAATACACCGGCGGCGACCGCGGCTGGATCGGCGACAATCCCTTCATATTTCTGGATACGAGCCGAATTCGCGCTTTGGGCTGGACGCCCGCGCATACGATTGAAGAGGGCGTCCGCAGGACTCTGCGGTGGCTGCGGGATCATCCAGAGGTTCTTGATGCGCGCGATTGATTTTTTGCGTTCCAGCGAATTGACCCTGCGGATTTCGGAAGTTCGAAACCGTGTGGAGACCGCGATCAAAGACGGCGAGATCGCCATCGTCGGGTCCGCGGCGCTGCCGCAAAAATGCGCGGCCGCCGTCCAGTCGGCCGGCGGCAAAGTGACCTGTTTCATCGAATACGACGCCCGCTTCTGGGGGCGCGACGTCGCTGGAATTCCCGTCGTGAGCCCGACGCGCGCGCGCGAACTGCTCGGCCCGCGCGCGCTGGTGATCGTTGGCGTCTGGTCGCCCCATCACCGATACGCGGAGACCCACGCCTGGATGCAGTCGTTCGGGTTGAGCCATGTCTTGCCCGTGGCGGCGCTTTTCTGGGTCCTCCCGCAACAACTCGGGAGCCATTATCAATTGGCGGGACCCGAGGGTCTTGTCGCGGGCTATGAGCAGATCGCGGCAATCTATGAGGCGCTTGGCGACGAGCGGTCAAAACAGCAGTTCGCCGATCACCTGCGCTGGCGGGTCACTCTCGACCATTCGGTCATTCCCGCGCCCGACAGGCATCATGTGTATTTCGACCGCGGAATGTTCAGCCTGCCGGCGAATTGCGTCATCGCCGATTGCGGGGCGTTCGACGGCGACTCGCTGCGCTCCTTTCTTTATTGGCACGGCGGGCATTTTGGCCGTTTTCACGCCTTTGAGCCCGACCCGATTTCCTTCGACCGTCTGGGCGCCTATGTCCGATCGCTGCCGGCGGATGTCGCCGCGCGGATAGCGCCGGCTCAGTTCGCTCTCGGCGACGCTGAAACCACCATCAGAATCAGCGGCACCGGCAAGCCCGGGTCGAATCTGAAGCAAGGCGAGGATGCCGCGCTGGTCCGCTGCGTGCGGCTCGACGATGTGTTCGCGTCGGAAAAAATCCACTATCTGAAGCTGGATATCGAAGGCGCCGAATGGGGCGCGTTGCGCGGCGCGGCGGGAATCATCCAACGCGACAGGCCCGTGCTCGCGGCCGCGATCTATCACCAGCCTGAAGACATTTTCAAACTGCCCGCGTTCCTGATGGAACAAACGTCGAATTATCGGTATTTCATGCGCTCGCACGACGACGACGGAATCGATTTCGTCTTTTATGCGGTGCCGGACGAATTGGCGGCCTGAAAGGCGCTCGGAAAGACGGGAAAACAGGATGATTATCACACGGAGCCCCTTGCGGATTTCCATTGGCGGCGGCGGCACGGACCTGGGGTCCTATTACGAAGAGCACGGCGGCTTTCTGATCGCGATGGCGTTGACCCGCCACGTCTATATCTCGATGCAACGTAAATTCGATCCCGGCATTACGTTGAAGTATTCGAAGATCGAGAATGTAGATGGCGTCGACGACATAGCTCATCCCATCATTCGCGAAGCCTTGAAGCTGGTCGGCGCGCCGACATCCGACTTTGAAATCACGAGCGTCGCCGACGTGCCCGCGGGCACCGGCCTCGGCTCTTCCGGCAGTTTCACGACCGCGCTGCTGAAAGCGCTGCATATTTACGCGAGCAAACACATCGACACGCGGGCGCTCGCCGAATTGGCCTGCCACATCGAAATTGATCTGCTGAAGGAGCCTATCGGAAAGCAGGACCAATACATCGCCGCTTACGGCGGTCTGACGTCGTTTACTTTCGACCGCAACGGCGCGGTCGAAGCCGAGTCGCTGCCCGTCAGCGATTCGTTGATGGAGAACATTGAAGAAAACATCCTGATGTTCTTCACCGGACGCACGCGCAGCGCCAGCAACATTCTTCAGGAACAGGATCAGAAGAGCAAAAGCTCGGACGTTTCCATGACCGAGAACCTGCATCGGGTCAAGGAACTGGGTTACCGCACGCGCAAGGCCTTCATCGACGGCGACCTGGCGGTCTGGGGCGAGATCATGCTCGAACACTGGGAAGCCAAGAAACAGCGCTCCGGCGGCATGTCGACGCCGCAGATCGACGAATGGTACGAAATCGCGCGCAAGAACGGGGCGATCGGCGGCAAGCTTGTCGGCGCGGGCGGCGGCGGTTTTCTGCTTTTCTACGCCGAGGATCCCAAGCGACTGCGTCAGGCGATGACGCGCGCGGGGCTCAAGGAAATGTTCGTCCACATGGATGTCGAAGGAACCAAAGTGGTCAGCAGATGAGTCTTCCCACGCTCGCGGTCCTTGCAGGCGGACTGGCTACGCGCCTGAGACCGGTGACGTTGACCATTCCCAAATCCCTCGTGGAGGTCGCCGGAGAGCCGTTCCTCGCGCACCAATTGCGCCTCGCCAGACGCCAGGGCTTTGCCAGAGTTGTGCTGCTCGTCGGACACTTGGGCGAACAGATTCAGGCGTTTGCGGGCGACGGCGCGGGCTTCGGACTTGAAGTGAAATATTCCTTCGACGGGAGCGGTCCGCGCGGAACGGGCGGCGCGTTGCGCAACGCGCTGCCCTTGTTGGGAGACGACTTTTTCGTTCTGTACGGCGACAGCTACCTCGATGTCGAGGCGAGGCCGATCTGGGACGCCTATCGCAACAGCGGACGCGCGGCCCTGATGAGCGTGTTGCACAACAAGGGCCGCTGGGACGCGTCCAACGTGATTTTCGACGGCAAGGATGTTCTTCTGCACGACAAATCCGCGAACGGCGACCCGCGCGTCGAATGGATCGACTATGGGTTCTCGGTTTTCTCGGCGAAGAGCGTGGATCAATGGCCCGAGCCCGATCCCTTCGAACTCTCGCGCCTGACGCGCAACCTGGCGGAGCGACGAGAATTGGCCGGCTGCGAAGTGACGCGTCGATTTTACGAAATAGGCAAGCCCGAAGGACTCAAGGAAACCGAGGCTTACATTTTGTCTCGAAAGACCGGAGCGGATTGAGAACGCCATTTCAGCGGAAAGTCGGCTATGAACCAGAAAGTTTGCGTTGTTTCCCTGGACGTCCTTGGCCCCATTCGCAATGGCGGCGTGGGAACCGCGATGACGTCGCTGGCCGAATTGCTGGCGGAGAACGGCCACGACGTGACGTTGCTTTATCCGAGCGCCTACACCGAAAGCTTTCCGCTGACGCACTGGATGCTCGAATACGGAAAAAAGAACATCAAGCTCGAAACGCTTTTTTCAACCGAGCGCGAAGCGCAGCTTTCATATCTCGCCTATCAGTGGCTGAAGCAAAGACATTTTGACGTTGTCCATTTTCACGACATGCGCGGAATCGGCTATTGGTCGTTTCAAGCCAAGAAAATGGGCCTGGCCTTCGCGAACACCGTGCTGGTCTGCCAGGCTCACGGTCAGACCATGTGGCATCTGACGAGTTCCGGAGAGTTTCTCAGCGACGTCCACCAGCTGGAACTGGACTACCTTGAGCAGCGCTCCGTCGAGTTGGCGGACGTTCTATACTCGCCCAGCCAATACATGATCGACTACATGTTGTCGCGGGACTGGAAGCCGCCGCAAAACAAAATGGTGAGACCAAATCTGCTTCCCGCGCAATTTACGGCGGCGCAAGACGCGAACGCCGGACCCGGCGGGAAATGCCAGATCGACGAAGTGGTTTTTTTCGGCCGGCTGGAAACGCGCAAGGGAATCGAACTTTTTTGCGCCGCGCTCAGTCAGCTGAAAGGTTCAGGCGCGTTGCCGCGCCTCGTGACCTTTCTCGGCAAGGTTGGGCTGTCGGGCGCCGAACCGGCGACCGCTCATATCGCCCGGGCAAGCGAGAATTGGAGCTTTCCCTATCAGATTTTGTCGGATTACGACGTCATTGCAGCCAATGAATACCTCGCCCGTCCGGGCTGCCTTGCCGTCATCGCGTCAAGTTGTGAGAACTCGCCCTACACGGTCCTGGAATGCCTGGCGAGGCGGCGGCCTTTTCTTGCAAGCGACGTTGGCGGCGTAGGCGAACTCATAAAGGCCGAAGAACTCGAGCTTGTGCTTTTCCCTCTTCAACCCGCCGCGCTCGCGGCCGCGCTCGGCCGCGTGTTGGAGGACGGCGCCACGATTGCGACGCCCCGGATCGACATCGAACAGAACCGCGCCGATTGGCTGACGTGGCATGCAAGTCTAAGCGCGTCTCCCCAACAATCGGCCAGCGCCGAGGCGCGTCCGCTCGTCTCAATCTGCATGTCGCATTTTCGTCGAACGCACTTGCTGGAATACGCGATCGCCTCGATCGAGCGACAGACGTACGACCGCATTGAGCTCATTCTCGTCGACGACGCCAGTCCCGACGACAAGACGCGGGCCTATCTGGATTCGCTGGAAGCAAAATTCGCGCGGCGAGACTGGAAAATAATTCGCAACACAACTGAACTCTGGGCCGGCGCCGCTCGAAACAAAGCCGCCAAAGCGGCGACGGGCGAGTACATCCTTTTCATGGACGACGACAACGTCGCCATGCCGCATGAAGTCGAGACGTTTGTGCGCGCCGCGCTTGCGACGGGCGCCGATATCCTCACCTGCCAGCAACAGCCTTTTCTCAGTGAAGGCGCGGCGCCCGACGGCGTCGCCGACCTGCCGGTTGGCTGGATGCCAATTGGCCCCAGCATCGCCCAGGCGCTGTACGAGAACTGCCTTGGCGATCTCAACATGTTCGTCAAGCGCGGCGCGTGGAACGCCCTCGGTGGATTTACCGAGGACCCTTATGGGTGCGAGGATTATGAATTTCTGCTCGAAGCCGCATTGAGCGGCTTTCAGGTCGCCTGCGTTCCCGAGATACTTTTCTACTATCGCATTTCCGACACCCAGCTCGCGGGACGCTACAATCATGTAAAACTGTATCAAAGCTTCATGCGTCCGCTGCGCCCGTTTCACAAGCGCGTTCAGGCTCCGTTTCGCGCGGCGCTTACCCTGGCGTCGAACCGGCGATATCATGAAATGCGGAAAAACAAAGTCGGCTACTGGAGCGGCGCGACCGATCGCCACGATCCGATTTCGTTGATCGCAAGGGCGCCGCTCAATTCCGCCGAGGCGTTGACCGAGCTGGCAAAACTGGCGTTGAGCCGGGGCCAGAGCGAAACCGCGAGCCGCCTCTACAGCCAGGCGAAACGCGTGAAGGCGACGATCAACGAAGCGACGCTCGAAGCGGCGTTTCAGGACAATCCCGCATCCTGACGCGGAAGCGCGCGGGATTTGGCTCGGCCCCCTGGGCCTCGTTCAAGCCGGGCGTCGCCCGCCCGGCGCGTGCGGGCGGATGAATTCCACAATCGCCGCGATCGTCTCTTCCGGCGCCTCGCGGTGCGGCGCGTGTTTCACGCCTGGCAGAATGACGCGCCGTCGCGCGGGGCCATCAACGCCGCCGCTGTCGATCACGTCGATCTGCGCGAGCGTTGCGTATTGATCCGCCGCGCCTTGCAGG